>DASXPV010000061.1:0-20201 GCA_036493355.1 Rhabdochlamydiaceae bacterium | reverse complement strand
AAAATATGCAAGGAGGCTGCGAAAATTTTTTGTCTGGAGCGAGCGACCATTGTACGAGTACAAGGCGCGAGCGAAGACGAAAAATTTTCTGCAAAGCCGACGCGGGAGATTTTCTCAATATTGTTTTAAATTACTATAAAGACCACCGTGTGCAGCGCTTGAATTTTATCGCGATTTTTTGAACATCGAGGATTTTCATGCCAGTGCGGAAAAAAATCCAAAGCGATACCAAAACTTTTTAAGGACATATTTTTTTTGCTTTTTAGGATGTTATTAATTAAAAATTTGTATAACATTTTTGATGTAGATGAGTCACGGATTCTTTTTTAAGATACGCTCTATGAGCTTTGACTACACATCAATGCATTCATAGGGTGTTTCATTGGAAAGCATCTCAGCTATGACTTTTTATCAAAATTTGAACTTGTATTTTAGAAGGAGTCATCATGAAAATTTCCGAAAGATGCAATCAAAGACATCGATTAAGTGTTAAAAATTGGAAGAAGAACTTCTTTAGGGCGTATGTTTTCCTTTTTATTATTTTATTTGCCAGATGTATCCCTCTTACTGCTTTAGAACCTCCTGTAAAGCTTAAAGGAACTGGGTGTAAAGAGTTAACTCAAGAACAAATAAAGATGATTGAGGAAAACTGGCCTCGAATCATTGGAGTAAAACCCAACGACTTGGGAGCCTCTCGCATTCGCAAACATTTACAATCGCTAGGATTAAATGAAAATGTAGAGGCAAAAACGTTTTTATCAACAGAAGACGAGTTTATCACGACCATAGGCTCCGCTGAGGAGAAATTTGATTTTTTTTCGCCAACTGCACTGCCCACTAATGTAAATAATAGCACATTATCTTCCTTTCCTCCCATCGGGAACCAACAGCAAGAAGGCTCTTGTGTGGGCTTTGCAACAACGTATTATCAAGCCTCTCACGAAATTGGCATGTCAAATGGATACAATAACAAAGCCAATAACACCCATGTTTTGTCTCCCCGATGGACGTATAATCTTTTGAATGGCGGTCAAGATGGGGGATTATATCCAGTAGATGCCTATTCCCTCCTTCAACAAAATGGGGCTCCCAACATAATTTCTTTTCCTTATATCAATGGAGATTATACCAGTTGGGATTTGAACGTGCAGGATTGGATAGCGGCATTAAGTAATAGGACAGCTCCTGTACAATACGTGACAGGAATTGGAGGGGCCTCTCAAAACCTACAAACCATAAAACAACTTTTAACCAACGGGCATGTGGTTCCTTTTGGGACATGGATTTATTCCTGGGTGATCAGTAATATTAAACCAGATCCTCAAAACCCTAATAGTCCCTATGCAGGACAAAAAGCTTGTACTTACATGAATGGGCGGAGTGGATCTCATTTTATAACGATTGTGGGATATGATGATACGATTTGGATCGATGTGAATGGCAATGGTCAAGTAGATTCCGGAGAACGAGGCGCCTTTTTAGTTGCAAATTCTTGGGGAACCGGGTGGGGAAATCAAGGATTCATGTGGATTTCTTATGATGCTTTTCTAAATGTGTCCGCTGTCCCTAATGGACCTTCCAACAATCGAGTCGCTGCAGCATCCAGTCAAAATAATTATATCTTTGCATTTGTTCCTAAAACAGCCAATTATTCTCCCAAATTAATTGGAGAATTTACTTTGTCACAAACCTATCGCAATCAAATATCCATCGTCGCTGGCATGTCTAATACGACACAGACATCGCCTAATTCAACATTTTCATGCACTGCATTGATGAATAAAGGCGGGTCTTTAGCTTTTAACGGCAATGCTCCTACTTTAGAAACAGCAACTTTTGCCGTAGATTTGACCGACCTTCTCGGATCAAATACTGGCCCAGAGCGTTATTATTTAATAACTAGAGACAATGCTAGTGGCTATCCCACTACGCTTTCTAAATTTTCTCTTTTAGATGTAAAAAACAATAAACAGGTGAATTATCCAGGAAGTCTTCCCTTGACTTGTGATAATTCGCAAATCACACCGTATATTGACTATACGTTTGGTCAAGATACGCAACCTCCTGTTGTCAGCATTTCTTCTCCATTAAATAATGCCACCGTACAAGGTACTGTCAGTGTGAACGTGAACGCCACAGACAATACTAGCATTTCAAATGTTCAGATGTACGTCGACTCCACGCTTCTAGCTACCGACGCGTCTGCACCTTATCAATTTTCATGGAATACAGCACAAGTGAGTAATGGAAGTCACATTCTAACAGCTATTGCAACAGATGCATTTGGCAATACAGCCAGATCCTCGACGACTGTAAATGTAAACAACTCGCAAAGTTTTAGTTTGTACGTCAATTGTGGTGGACCTGAGGTTGTTAATAACGGGGTAGATTATCAAAAAGATAAGGGATATTTAGGTGCATCAAACACATTTGCTAATAACTCCATACAATATAACAATCCTGTCTATAATACAGGAAGGTATGGAGGAGCAAATTTTGCTTATCAATTTCCTGTCCCGGATGGGAATTATTCTGTTACATTGAAATTTTCTGAAAATTACTTTACAGCGCCAAACAAACGCATTTTTAATGTAGATATTAATGGAACTCGAGTCATTTCCAATCTTGATATTTTTAAACAGGTTGGATACGGCAAACCCTATGATCTAACTTTTTCTGAGACCGTCAGTAATGGCATAATAAACATTGCTTTCACTGAAACATTAGATTGGGCAATAATCAGCGGAATTGTTATTCAATCGCATTGAGTATTCATTGAAACACGGCTCTTTTTGAGCCGTGTTTTCTTCTATCAAGACGTCTATTTAGAAAATTGACCAAAAAGGGGCTGGACGAGGGTGATTAAATCCTTGCCGTGCATGACGATGGATTCCGTTGGCAAGCCGCAATTAAAGGCCACGGTGTGCAGCAATTGAATCTTATCATCGAAGAATGTCTCTAGATTGAGCAGGTGGCCGCAAGGAGGGACCCCTCCGACGATCAACCCAAAGCGCTCTTTGATGACTTCCGGATCTTCGAACTCACACTTTTCCCCCACGCGCTCGGCAACGGCTTTCATGTCGAGCTTGAGGTGCGATGGGACATTGAATTGATAGTTTTTCTTGGAGTTTTTTCCCTTGACGATAAGCGACTTTATCCCCTCTTCCAATTTCGTGCCGCGCACGCGCGCAGAATCTTCAGAAGTGGGCGTAGTCTCATGGACCATGTGCTTGTAGTCCATGTCGTTGTCTTTCAGCAGATGGATAATCTCATTGCGGATGTTCTCGCCGCCGAAGAAAACCTTGGCCTTGATGCGATTGCCCGCGATGCGCTTAGGATCGGAGGGGAAGAGCGAGACCTCGCGGATGTTCTTTAGCTTTAAAAGGGTCATGGTGAGGCGCTCGAGCCCCATGCCAAATCCTCCATGCGGGGGCATTCCATATTTGAAGATGTCTAAGTAATCGGCGAAGTTATCGGGGTGCATGCCCTTGGACAAAATACCCTCGACCATCGCGTCATACGTGTGTCGACGCTGCCCGCCCGAGGTGATCTCGGTTCCCGCGCACAATAAGTCAAACGTATTGGTCAGCTCGGGATTGTCCTCACTGGGAAAAGCGTAAAAGGGGCGTTTGCTCGTCTGCCAATCGATGATAAAAATGAGGTCCGTGCCATGTTCTTCTTGTGCATATTTGCACAGCTCTCTTTCGGCTGCGGGACTCAAATCGCTTTCTTTGCGCTCATCGATCCCCGTTCTTTGAAAATAGAGCTCCTGCGCCTCTTGAAATGTGAGTCTGGGAAAGGGAACGTCCGAAGGAGCTTTGACTATGGTGTTGCCCAATAGCGCGATCTGTTCGCTGCAGTGCGTATGCAGATAATTCAGAATGAACTTTATCGCGTTCTCTTGAACGTCGAGGATCTCGTGCCAGTGCGCAAAGAAACCTATTTCGAACTCCAGCTGCTTGCCCTCTGCTAAATGGCGCGGGGTATGCGACGGCTCTGCGCGAAAAAAGGGCGCCAGGGCAAAGACGCGTTCATTGACACCGACCATGATCTGCTTGTAGAGCTGGCTGCTCTGTGCGAGCGTGGCCGTATAGCCAAAGTAATCGACGTTGAAGAATTCCGCCCCCCCCTCCGAAGAGGCGCCGATGATGTTGGGCGAAAAGTACTCCACGGCTTTGACAACATCGTGCATGTAGAGGCGATAGGCATGCGCGATTTCCGCCTGGATCTTAAAAACGGCTTGCAGCTGGCGATTGCGCAGCGCGACAGAGCGGTGATCGAGGATGTGCTCGAGATCAGATGGGATTTCCGGTTTATAGTATTCCAAAGGCAGAGGCTCGTGAATGGCCACCTCAATAGCAATTGTAGGTTCGACAACTTCGACCGCCAAGGCTGCCTGTTCGGAGGCTATGGCCTTGCCCGTCACAGACAAGACGCTACCCGGCTGTAGCTGCGCAAGGGCCTTGCCCAGCTCGCCGTCCGTGACGACGATTTGACACAACCCCGATCGATCTCTCAGAATGAGAAAGTGCAATTTTCCGAAAGAGCGGAAGTTATTGAGCCACCCTCTCAAAAAGACCTTTTTGCCAATATGCTCGGGCAATTCTGCCGCTAATACTCTGTGCATAGCGGTATATCATGGCTCAAGAACAACTTTTTTTTCCATAAAACTAGTCTTTTTATTTTTTTACCACAGAGAGCACAGAGCGCGCAGAGAAAGAAAAAAGTCTCGAAATTTTCTCTGCGTGCTCTGTGCTCTCTGTAGTAAAAAAATATTCTTTCTCCAGTTTTAAAATCTTTTTACCGGTATAAGAAGATTCGCAAGAGAAAGAGTCGGCGTTCTATGCCCATTGAGGATGTCCTAGTAGACCCCTATCCCGCAATTTATGAACAGGTAGAGCTTCTGCCTTTCAATCCTCATGGATGGCATAACAATGGCCCCATTTTGGAAAAGATCATCGCCCTTTACGCCGTGCGGACAATTGTGGAGGTGGGCTCATGGCTGGGGAAATGCACTCGGGATTGCGCCGCGCAGATTCCCGAGGGCGGAGTTGTCTTTGCCGTAGATCATTGGCAGGGATCCGCCGACCATAGAGAAAATGAAGAGGTCAAGACGTGGCTGCCGCATCTCTACCAGCAATTTTTATCCAACGTCGTCCATGCAGGGCTAACACACAAGATCATCCCCATCCGCATGGAGAGCTGTGCCGCGGCTAAGCGTTTTGAGCAATTGGAAATGCCAATCGATCTCATCTATATCGACGCATCGCACGATTACTACTCGGTCTATTGCGATCTGGAGGCATGGCATCCTTTGATTAAGCAAGGGGGAATCTTTTGCGGCGATGACTGGTTTTGCAGAACGGTAAGAGACGCGGTGAAAGATTTTGCTAAAAGCTGCAATTTAGCCATCTACTGCGAACGCAATTTTTGGGCGGTTTACTAGTATGCGACTAAGCAAAGAAAATCTTCAGGCATGGATTAAGGAATACCCGATTCCCCTATTTACTTTTGTTGCGCTTATCGTAGGGATTTTCTTTTTTGTCACCCAGCAAAAGCAGATAGCCCACTACATCTGGTATTTTGCGCTCATCGCAGGAGGGGCGCCTATCATTTATGAAACGTTTGTAGGCATGCTGCGGGGTAGGTTTGCCTCCGACATTGTGGCCATGCTGGCGATTATTACCGCGGCGGTCATGAATCAGGCTTTTGCTGGGGCCATCGTCGTGCTTATGCAATCCGGCGGCGAGGCGATCGAAAAATATGGCTTGAGGCGCGCCTCCTCTTCGCTCGACGCTCTTTTAAAGCGGGCTCCCCGCAATGCGCGGAGAAAAAAGGGAGAGCAATTAGAAGATATCGACGTAAAAGAGGTAAAAATCGGCGATATCCTCATTGTGCGGCAAGGCGATCTGATTCCCGTAGACGGCACCATTGTGCAAGGAGAGGCGGAGATCGATGAGGCCGCTTTGACGGGAGAGCCTCTAGCGCGTCTCAAAGCCCAAGGCGCAAGGGTGCTCAGCGGAAGCATTGATGTGAATGGCGCTTTTGAGATGCGCGCAGATAAGTTAAGCCAAGAGAGCCAATATGCCAAGATCGTCCAGCTGGTGCGCAAAGCGCAAGAAGAAAAGGCGCCGATACAGCGGCTTGCTGACAAATACGCGATCTATTTTACTCCTTTGACGATCGTCATCGCTTTATTGGGCTGGCTTTTTACCCAAGAGCCCACGACGATTCTCTCAGTACTCGTGGTGGCAACGCCCTGTCCTTTGATTCTCGCAACTCCTGTAGCGGTCATCAGCGGGGTCAATAGAGCTGCCGAAGAGGGCATCATCGTCAAAGGAGGAGCCCCCTTAGAAGAAATTGGCAGGGTCACCGCGGCTGTGTTCGACAAGACGGGAACGATCACGTATGGGACGCCCAGCATCGATCAGATCATTCCACTCAATCACGTCTCCAAAGAAGAACTGCTCTATAAGGCGGCATGCGTTGAGCAGCTCTCCTCGCATTCAGCAGCTCAGGCAATCATCCGGGAGGCAAAAAAGGAAAAGGAAAAACTCCCTTTTCCCAGTAACTTTCACGAGACGCCAGGACGCGGCGTGGAAGGCGATATCGACCAGCAGCACGTCGTGATAGGATCGCAAACGTTCCTCGAGCAAAAACTCGGAGCAGATTGCCTTAAAGGCAAGGAAGAACCCCTCTTTCAGGCGCGATCAATGGGAAAATTAATTACTTTTGTCGCTTTAAACGACCTTTTCGCAGGAATCATCGTGCTCAGTGATCACATTCGCGAAGATATTCCGGAAATGATGCAGAGATTAAAACAATTGGGCGTGCGGCAAACAGTGCTTCTCACGGGAGACAGCTTGCAAAACACTCAAGTCATCGCTCAGCAAGCGGGAATAACACACGTCAAAGCCAATCTGCTGCCCGATCAAAAGGTAGAAGCGATTAAAGAAATTATGCAGACGCATCCCAACACACTGATGGTAGGAGATGGAATCAATGACGCTCCCGCGCTGGCGACAGCGACAGTGGGAGTGGCCATGGGAGCGCAGGGAACCGCGATTTCCGCAGAGGCAGCCGACATCGTCCTCCTCGTTGACGACGTCACAAAAGTGGCCGATGCCGTCTATATCGGACAGCGCATGCTGCGCATAGCAACGCAGAGTATTCTCATTGGGCTAGGGCTTAGCCTGCTTTTAATGGTGATTGCGGCGTTGGGGCACATTGAACCCGCGGTGGGCGCTCTTTTGCAGGAAATCATCGATGCGTCGGTCATTTTAAATGCTTTAAGGGCGCGATAGCAAATACCTATGGAATTCACCTGCCCCATGCACCCAGAAATCCGGCGCTCCTCCCCAGGCTCTTGTCCTAAATGCGGCATGGCTTTGGAAGCCCTTGTGCCTAGGGGAGAAAAAAATGAAGAACAAAAGATATTATTTCGGCGCCTTTGGATATGCGCATTGCTTACCCTGCCCATTATCCTGCTATCTAGCCTGGAGCACTTTCATCCTGCTTTTGAACGCAGGAGCCTGCATCTGCAAGCAGCGTGTGCAACTCCTGTCGTCTTGTGGGGCGCTTTTCCCTTTTTTGTGCGTGGATGGCAGTCAATCCTACGCAAGAGCTTGAACATGTTCACATTGATCTCACTGGGAATCGGCATCGCCTATGCGTACAGCATGGCTATCCTTTTTCTGCATTTATCACTTTACGCCTATTTTGAAACGGCGGCCGTGATTACCGTGCTCGTGCTTTTGGGGCAAGTGCTAGAGCTGCGCGCGCGGGCCAGTACGCGCAGCGCTATTGCCGCGCTATTGGATTTAGCCCCGCGCATGGCAACGCAGATTAAAAATAATCAGGAGATCCCCATTGCCCTCGATGCCATTCAAGAGGCAGATGTGCTGCGCGTGCGCCCCGGGGAAAAAATCCCCGTCGACGGAATTGTCCTCGAAGGAACCAGCAGCGTCGATGAATCGATGATGACAGGAGAAGCCATTCCCATAGCAAAACAGCCCGGCGACAAGGTCATCGGCTCCACCCTAAATCAAAAGGGGAGCTTGATCGTATTAGCCAAGCGCGTGGGGAAAAACAGCACACTGCAGCAGATCGTAGCGCTTGTCAGCCAAGCGCAGATGAGTAAAGCCCCCATTCAACGCCTTGCCGACACCGTTTCCGGTTATTTTGTGCCCATCGTCATTGCCATAGCCCTACTCACGTTTTTCTTATGGCTCTCCTTGGGCCCGCAGCCCAAGCTGTTCTTTGCCCTTGTCAATGCAATTTCAGTTCTCATCATCGCCTGCCCGTGCGCGCTGGGACTGGCAACGCCTATGTCAATCATGGTAAGCGTCGGCAAAGGGGCGCTCAATGCCATTTTATTTAAAGACGCAGCAACCGTTGAGCAAATGGAAAAAATCGATACAGTTGTCGTCGATAAAACAGGCACTCTAACCGAAGGCAAAGTGCGCGTGAGCCATCTCCTATTCCGAGAGGATATATCCCAGGAGGACTTTCTGCGCTACGCCGCCAGTTTGAGCATTGCAAGCGAGCATCCCCTTTCTTCTGCCATTGTCTTCAAATCAAAGGAAATGCATCTCGACTTGCTGCGCGCAAGCGCCTTTCACGCAACGCCGGGAATGGGCATTTCGGGAGAAGTCGCGGGAAAAAATGTAGCCATAGGCAACAAGCATTTTCTCGAGCAGTGGAATATCGATTGCAGCGAGCTTGTGGAAAAGACAGAACAATGGACTCTCGATGGCAACACGCTTCTCTTTATGGCCCTCGATAAAGAGCTTTGCGGGGCAATCGCCGTTTCCGATGCCATAAAGCAATCCACGCCGGAGGCTATCTCCCAGCTGCATCGCGAAAACATACACATTGCCATGCTCACGGGCGATCGCGCGGCCACAGCTCGCGCAATTGGGGAAAAATTGGGCATCGACGAGATCTACGCGGACATCTTGCCGCAAGAAAAGCAGAGCATTGTCCAACGGCTGCAAGCCCAAGGGCGCACCGTCGCTATGGCGGGCGATGGCATCAACGATGCTCCCGCTTTGGCACAAGCCGATATCGGCATCGCGATGGGCGGCGGAACCGATGTCGCCATCGCCAGCGCGGGAATTACTTTGATCAAAGGAGACCTGCGCGGCATTGCTAAAGCGCGAAAGCTCAGCAAGGCCACCATGCGCAACATCCGGCAGAATCTCGGTTTTGCCTTTCTCTACAACGCTCTGTGCATTCCCATTGCGGCAGGCATTCTCTATCCCTTTTCGGGAATCCTCTTAAGCCCGATGATCGCCAGTGCAGCCATGACACTCAGTTCGCTATCCGTCATCGCCAACGCCTTGCGCCTGCGCAGAATCAAATTATAAGCATTAACCATAAAAATACAAATAGTTTAAATAAGTTGAAAAACAATATATTTTAAAATATGTTTGCATTATGCAGACATTTCACATTATATGCGCACTTTTAGTCGTTGTAATTTGGGGTTTTAATTTCGTCGTTATAAAGATAGGACTCGACGAGATCTCTCCTTTGCTTTTGGGGTTTGCACGCTTTTTTCTAACCAGTATTACCGCCATTTTTTTTGTAAAAAGACCCAAAGCGCCGTTTAAGATGGTCATTTGGTATGGCCTTGTCATGTTTGCCTTGCAATTCGCTCTGCTTTTCATGGGAATGTACGCTGGTGTGACTCCCGGATTAGCATCGCTGCTGTTGCAACTTCAGATGTTTTTTACTGTGTTGCTCGCCCTGTTGTTTTTTAAAGAGAAATTACGCCTATGGCAGATTATAGGCGCGCTCGTCTCTTTTGCGGGAATCGCCATTGTCGCTATGCACTTGAGCGGAAATGTTACCTTACTGGGTTTTTTGTTGGTGATTGGCTCGGCTGCATCTTGGGGAGCAGGCAATGTCATTTCAAAAAAAATCGGAAAGGTCAATATGGTCTCCTTGGTGATATGGGGAAGTCTAATCGCCTGGCCGCCTCTTCTTGCCATTTCTCTCATCGTTGAAGGTGGGGATAAAATTGTGCATACTTTCCAGCATCTCACTTGGTTATCGGGAGGAGCTGTTCTCTACATTACATACTTGTCTACTCTACTGGGATTTGGAATTTGGAGCTGGCTGCTACATCGTTACCCGTTGGGAACAATAGCCCCCTTTACTCTTCTCGTACCCGTATTTGGAATTCTCAGTTCTGCTTTAGTCCTGAATGAGCCGCTTGAGATATGGAAGCTAGGGGCAGCCGCACTGGTCATTATCGGCCTGTGCATTAATTTGGTGGGGCCTAAAATGTTATCCAGAAAATAATTTAAATATCTAAGTTGAGGAAGACGTCGATGCAAAAGCCACCATCGACTTTGAGGATAGCGCCATACATGTAGCTGGAAGCATCGGAGGCCAGGAGCAGCAAGGGGCCTTTTAATTCGGACAAGTGCGCGGCGCGCTTTGCGGGAATGCGAGCGAGGTAGTCTTGCGCGGAAGGGTCGCTATCGAGCCATTCCTGTACGGGCTCGGAAGCCACTAAACCGGGTGATATCGCATTCACGCGGATGTTGTGATCGATAAGCTCATAGGCCATAGCTTTGGTCAAGTGGATAACGCCCGCTTTGGAGACGCTAAAGGGGATGCAGTTCTTTCGGATGTGATCGCCATTGATCGCAGCGATGTTGATGATAGTGCCGCTGCGCTTTTGGCGTATCATCTGACGTGCAGCGGATTGCGAAAGGAAGAAGAGGCCTTTGAGATTGGTGTCCATGTGTTGGTCCCAATCACTAAGAGAGATGTCCACCATGTTTCTATCTACAGATATGGCAGCATTGTTTACCAAAATGTCTAGCGAGCCGAGCTGTTTTACTATTTCCTGCACAGCGCTATCAAAGCGGGGGTAATCGGTCATCTCTAGGACAAGAGGAAGCACGCGAGCACCTTTCTTGCGGATGCGCTCGGCTATTTTGTGTAACTTTTCTTCTGAGCGCGCAGCAATGGCGACATGGGCACCTTGTTCGGCAAGCACTTCTGCAGCGTAAGCGCCAAGACCTTGCGAAGCTCCGGTGATAAGCGCTACTTTTCCTTTTAGATCCATGCTTTAATTACCTTTAGATGCTGATGGTATCGCGCAAGCGACCGATGAGGGCGGTGGCGTGATCAAGCGTGACGAGCCTGTCTTCTTGCATGACAAAGACTTGGTTGGGATGGATGATCTCACAGAGATTTTTTAGGCTTTCGCACTTGAGGACGATGAAATCGACCTCAGAAAGCGAGGAGAGAAGCAAAACGAATTCTTCGTCGGGATCTGTGTCACGGATATAGACGATGAGCTTTTTTTCCGAATCGGATGGTGAGAGTTTCCTCAGACTGCGAAACAACCCTGTGGACATGCCCGCGGTGCTGTCGATGCCGAGGACGTTATAGCGCTTTCCTTGCAGGACTTGCTGCAGGGCGAAGAGATGCTCTTCGTCGAAGATCTTATTTTCAACGTCGTATTGCAAGAGGCGTTCGGCCATTTCAGAAAGGAGGATGCGCGCGCAGCCGAGCCGCTCGATGGCCATGCCGGCTGCGATGTTGGCAAGCTGGGCGCCGTATTTAATATCCAGATTATTTGCAAGGGCTAGGCTGATCATCGCTAGAACAGTATCGCCAGCTCCGGTGACATCTTTGACTTCTTTAGAGCGCACGGGGAAATCAAAAAATTGCCCATTCTTGTGAAATAGGGACATGCCCGCCTCCGAACGCGTCACGAGGAGCATGTCGACATCCGCTGTAGCCAAAATGATATCGGCGACTTTTTCTAAAGGGACATCGCGCGTGAGTTTGGCCGCAGCGTAAACCTCTTGCAAGTTGGGCTTGATAACAGAGGCTCCGCTGTATTTGATAAAATCTTCGCCTTTAGGGTCGACGATCACGGGAATGCCTTTGGAGCGGGAAATGGAGATGATCTCTTTGAGCAGAGTGCGCGAGAGAAATCCTTTGCCGTAATCGGAGACGGCGACGATTTGCACCTGTTCGATCAAAGGAGGCAAGCAGGCGATCACATACTGCTCTAAGGATTCAGGAATGTCGGTTACGGTTTCAAAGTCGACGCGCAAAATCTGCTGTGCGTCTGCGATCAAACGATTTTTAACGGGGGTCTTATAATCTTTCTGACAGAAGAGATGCGCCGTGTCTACGTGTTCTTTCTCCAGGGCTTCTTTAAGCTCGTTGCCCGCCAAATCGCTGCCGATGCGTCCGACGGCGATGACTGCGGCGCCCAGAGAAACGAGATTGAGGCAGACGTTTCCCGCTCCGCCAGGGCGGCTCTCTTCGTTTTGTACGTGGAGGACGGAGACGGGGGCTTCAGGCGAGATGCGGTGAATCTTGCCCTTCGTATAGACGTCGCGCATAAAATCCCCGATTACGAGTACCTTTACAGGCACAAATCGACTTAACATCCCGCTGAGTTTTACCATCGCATACCTGTGAGTAAATAATTCTGCACGTAATCGGCCACGCCCTCTTCAATACCATAATGACAGTGGCGCTTCTCAGCCGTTTTCTTCGTATCGTTTAGATATTTGCGCATATTAGCGCGCGTATAGTTCTGGTACTGCCCGATCAAATCCCCTGGCATAGGGATGTATTCAATAACAGCAGGTTTGTTCACAGCTTTGAAGACGGCGCGCGCCAGGATATTCCAGGTCGTAGCTTCCCCACTTCCGATATTAAAAATACCTGAAAGGTTATTTTTCAAGAAATCACAAGTCATGCGCACCACATCTTTGACGTAGATAAAATCACGGCATTGATCCCCATCGCCAAAAGTTGCTGGATCCGAGGATTTAAACAGGCTGATCTTTCCCTCTTTTTGCACGATGGGCAGCATCTTGTACACCATAGATGCCATGCGTTCTTTATGATTTTCGTTGGGTCCGTAGACGTTAAAGTATTTGAGTCCTACCATATTGTGCAAAATGCCCTGCTGCTTGGCCCACAGATCGAAGTAGTATTTCGAAAATCCGTAGAGATTTAGCGGTTTTAACAGCTCCAATTGCTCGTGGTCGTCGTCAAAGCCCAAGCTCCCATCGCCATAAGTGGCCGCAGAGGAGGCATAAATAAAGCGCACATTGTTTTCCAGGGCATATTCGGCAAGCTGTATGGTATAGCGGAAATTATTTTCCATGAGGTAATTGCCATCGGTCTCGAGTGTGTCGGAACAGGCGCCCAGGTGGATGATCGCCTCGATGGGCCGCTCGCGATTTTTCAAATAGGGAAAAAGCGCGCCGCGCGAAATGAAATCCGCGCATTTTTTATTGAGGAGATTTTTCCACTTCTCCGTTTTTTTGATATCGTCCACAAGGAGAAGATTCGTCAATCCCTGGTCGTTGAGATGACGCACGCAACAGGATCCAATAAAGCCGGCGGCTCCCGTCACGATGATAAGTTTATCTTTGGATGGTGTTTTAGACATAAGATGATCCAGATAATGGGGATTTATACCAGCTTCTTAAGGGCCGGCTGATGAACTGTACGGGGAAAAAGTCGATTGAGGGCAATGCGGGCTGTTCCACATTTCCAAAGCACATCAAGGCGCTCCCCGATCCCGTCATGGTCACCCGGGAAAAACCCAGGCGCAAGAGAGCTTCTTTGAGGGACACAAGCGTTGGCATCAGGGAAAAAGCCGAAATCTCAAGATCGTTAAAGGTTTCCAGATCGCACTTAAGCGCTCTTTGCAAAAACAACTCGGGATCTCTCTTTAGCAAAGAGTCAGGGAAGCAATGCTTATAAACTTCAGGCGTGGACAGGCCTCTCTTGGGTTTGGCCAGCCAAAAATGGCAAGGTTCCAGCTCGGGGATGTCTAAGAGTTTTTCGCCGCGGCCTGTACCATAGGCGGAACCTCGCGAGAAAAAAAAGGGGGCGTCTGAAGAAAACGCTGACGCCCACGTGGCCAATAGCGCCTCATCGACGCAAAAAGAAAAAAGGGCATTACAGGCAAACAAAGCCGTTGCCGCATTGCTGCTTCCTCCCCCCAGTCCTGCTTGCATGGGTATTTTTTTGCTCAAATGGACGTGCGCCTTGAAAGCATAGCCGGTGTGTTCTCGAAAGGCGCGTATCGCCTTCCACACCAGATTGCGCTCATCGCAAGGCAGCTGCGGATCATCGCAGGTGAGCCGATCCTCATCTGCCAAAGAAATCGCCAAAGTATCCCCCAAGGAAATGGTTTGATAGAGAGAGGCTACGTCGTGGTAGCCGTCTTCTCGTTTGCGCAATACCCGAAAGAAGAGATTGACTTTAGCAGGAGAAAAATAGCACGCGCTTCCCACAGTTTTTACGCATTGGGCTCTTTAACTTCTTCTGTAGCTTCAGGTGCCGCAGGCGCTGCAGGAACTCCGGGAAGAGCTGTTTCGCTGTTGACGGCCAATACAAACTGCACGGGAATGCCCTCTTTCAATTTCAGATGGATCGTTTGCATCCCCAGCGTTTTGATGGGCCCTGGCAAAAGCACATTGCGCCTCTCTAGCTGGACGCCCTCATTTTCCAATAAGCGCACGATGTCCATTTGAGTGACAGAACCATACATGTGTCCATCGGGATCCACTTTGACGCGAATCTCGAGCTCCATTCCCTCGATTCTCTTTGCAAGCTCTTCGGAGTCTTTGCGATCGCTCTCCGCGAGTTTGGCGCGCTCTTCTTTTAGCTTATCTTGCATGCGCAAGGTAAACTTGTCGGCAACTACGGCTTTTTTCTGCGGAAGGAGGAAATTGCGCGCATAGCCTGGTTTGACAGAAACGACATCTCCGCTGCGGCCGAGATCGTCGACGTCACTTAATAGTAATAGTTGATTGCGCATTGTCTTCTCCGTTTAATCTTGTGCAACAAAAGGCAAAAGAGCCATATGGCGTGCTCTTTTCACAGCTTTGGCCAATTGGCGTTGGTGGAAAGCGGAAACGCCGGTAATCCTGCGCGGCAGTATCTTTCCCCTCTCGCTAATAAACTGGCGCAAAGTATCTAAATCTTTGTAGTCGATATAGGAAATCCCCGACGCGGTAAAAGGGCACTGTTTGCGTTTTTTTCCTAAGGCCCCTTCCATACCAAATTTTTTAACCATCATGCTCATATCCACCTCACTCTTGAACTACGGGTTTGAACTCAATTTTATCGGGAACGCAAGGCGCGCTCAAGGTTAAGAAGCGAATAAGGTCCTCGTTGAGGTGGTATTCGCGCCATATTTCGTTCATAAGCCCTGTGGGGATGGAAAAAAAGATCAGGTAATAATATCCTTCTCTACGTCCATTGACTTCGTAGGCGAGTTTTTTGCGACCTTGGTCAAAGACCTTGTGCACTTCGCCGTTTCGGCTCGAAATTCCTTGGGAAACTTTTTCGAGCGCTTTCTGCCGGGCGTCATCGCTAAGCGTCGCGCTTAGGATGTACATCCCTTCATAAAGATGTTTCCTTTGCTTGGTCATTTTTTTTATCTCCTGCTGATTTATCTGTATTTACAACGCGCATTGCAGAGGCAATGCCCGTTGCCGTCCATAATTCTAGCGCTCCAACCGCGCGGACGACGACCTCTTCGACAAGAGGCCGCTCTTCTTGGTAGAAGGTATCTAAAACGTAGTCCCTCAATGTCGCCTCGTACTGCGAGCCACCTATACCTATGCGCAGACGAGGATAATGCTGCGTATTTAAGTGCGCTTCAATGCTGCGCAGGCCATTGTGGCCCCCGCTGGATCCTTGCGAGCGCATGCGCAACTCGCCCAAGGGCAATGCGGCATCATCTGTAACGATGATGAGCTGCTCGAGGGGGATCTTGTAATAGCCCACGCACGCTCCCACGGACCTGCCGCTTTCATTCATAAACGTGTCGGGACGCACGACATACGCTTTTTTATCACCGATCGAGCCTTGCGCCACTTCTCCCGAAAGCCGAGTGCTATGTTTGAACGAAAAAGCATATTTGCGCACCAGCGCGGACACAACGGTAAATCCCACGTTATGGCGCGTCGCTTGATAGGACGCTCCCGGATTGCCCAGGCCTACGATAAGCACTGCGTTTTCGTTTTCCATTAGCGTTTCGCGATGACGACAATGACCTCTTCGCTGCTGGCAAGAGGCCTAATACCCTGAGGAATCTTTAAATCTTTCAAGCGCCGCACTTGGCGGATTCCCATATCTTTTACATCCACTAAAAATTCGGAAGGGATCAACTTGGGCATGCACTCCACTTTGACATGGCGTACGATCTGGCGCAAAAACCCTCCGAGCTTTACGCCTATGCAATCCGCAACTCCCGTGCACGTGATGGGAACGCTAACGCTTACCGGAACATCGTCGATAAGCTCGCCAAAATCGATATGCGAAACGTTATACGTGGTCAGATGGTACTGGATGTCTTTAATGAGGACGCGCTGCTCTGTTTTACCATCGACAAGCGTAAACACTGTCGTGGGCAAATGCCCCGGCTTCATCTCGCGCAAGACCGCACTAAATTCTTCACCGTCGACAATCACCTTCTTCGGCTGGCTCTTGGAAGAGTAGACGATGGCGGGAATGTCTCCTTCTCGCCGCACTTGCTTAATAGCACTCTTCTTCTCCCCGACACGGGGCTTCACTGTGAGTTTCATAGTGTTCTCTCCAAAATGGGAAAAAAATTAATTTTCTAATTGTAAAAAGAGGATATCGATTTAGAGCCGACAATGGATTCTATGGCCATGGCAAATAGCTGCGCGACGGACACGCTTTCTATTTTGCCCTCATCTGTGTGATCCGACGGCGGGACCGTATTCGATACCACTATTTTCTCAATCGCACTCTCTTGCAACCCTCTTCCTACAAATAGGCCATGCGTAACAGCAGCGTAAATATTCTCTGCGCCTGCCTGTTTGCATGCCCATGAAGCTGTTTTTAGCGTTCCACCCGTCGAGAAAATATCATCGACGAGAAGAACGTTTTTGCCCTTTACGTTTCCGATCAGGGCATCCACTTCTACTTGTTTTGCACTAGCGCGCCGCTTATCGACAATAGCGAGATCGACCTTTAAAGCCTCGGCATAGGACCGGGCGAGTTTGATGCTGCCGATATCCGGAGTGACAACCACAAGATTTGCCCACAGCATCTTTTCAATGGCTTTGACTAATACCGGCCGTGCATACAAATTATCGACCGGAATTTCAAAAAACCCTTGAATCTGCTCAGTGTGCAAATCCATCGTCACTACTCGCGAGGCCCCTGCTTTTTGCAAAAGGTCCGCGACGAGCTTTGCCGTTATCGGCTCACGCAGAGTCCCGCGTCGATCCTGCCTCGCATACCCATAATAGGGAAGCACGACAGTGACAGACCGCGCGGAAGCGCGTTTCATCGCATCGATTAAGATCAACAATTCCATGAGATAGAAGTTAGGATGTCGTGCAACAGATTGCATAACGAATACATCCTTACCACGGACGCTTTCTAAAATATGAACGCCTATCTCGCCATCTGGAAAAGTTTCGATTTGCGCTTTTCCCAGAGAGACTCCCAAACACTCTGCGATCTGCTGTGCCAATTCGGGATGCGAAGAGCCAGCAAATAGCATATAAGAGTTATTTGAAGTCATTCTGGACCATTACTTTACATTTTGGGGTGGAAGGATTCGAACCTCCGAATGGTGGTACCAAAAACCACTGCCTTACCACTTGGCGACACCCCAACAGTTTGTAAAAAGCATAATACTAATGAGCTATAGATTAAAACGCAAATGAGAAGTCAATTAGAGAGGTAATCGCAAAACCCAATTTGGGGTCCACATTCAGAGAACGTCGCTTAGACATTGTTAATTAATTTTTTATATCTGCGAGATGCCTGATAGTGTAAAATGACGGGCTCCAAAATTTCCTTTTGATCTACAGGATGCCCCTCGACTGCCACATAGGCATGAGGAAGGCGCGCCACAGTCGCTCCATGTGTACCAGAAAAAATGGCATCGCGCAAACCGATTTGATCAAAATATTCCTCCTTCCTATCGGGATTCGAAAGAGTCTGATAGCATGCGGAGGCCCACAATTTCAACACTTTGGCAGCCTCTGGAGTCATATTAACAAAGATGCTGCCCGACATCACTTTCGAGCGGTGCTCCGCAGGACAAGTGTCGTTGATACGCACCGCTAGATCCGCGGAAAACTCCGGCAAAACAGCGGGCGCCCTTAAAAACACCGCATCGGCATCGACCCAAAAGATAGGCCGTTTGAATTCCTGCAATTTGCTCAGCAGGAAAAAGGGTTTGTAAGAGCAGTTTAGCTCCCAAGAGCCGAAGCAATCGATTGCCTCAATGTGATAGGCGATATCCCATTTTTCGCACGATTCTATCAGATTTTTCACATCAATCTGATACATAGTGTCTTTGGTATAATAAGAAACAACCAGAGGAAAGAAACTCATATGTACTACATGAAATATAGAAATAAATAGGTTAGGCGATTAAAAGATAAATATAAAGAGGCAATTGCAAAACTCGCTTTGTTGGCCAAATCCGAGCTTTTTGCAACTATCTCTAAATAGATAAATTTAAAAAAGTAATTTTTATGTACATTGTTCACGTTGCCACGGAATTGGCCCCCATCGCCAAAGTGGGAGGATTGGGAGATGTAATTCATGGCCTTTCCAGAGAGCTTTTGCGGTTGGGGCACTCCATCGAGATTATCCTGCCCAAGTACGATTGTCTGCATTTCGAGGGATTGAAGAACTTAAAAGTAGAATTTAGAGAGCTCTGGTCTATAGAAGGCACACAGCGCTATAACAACACGATCTGGTCTGCGATGGTGGACGAGCTCCCCGTCATCCTCATCGAACCACATCACCCACTCTATTACTTTAGCCGCGGGATCATCTACGGATGCCATGATGATATTGACCGCTTTATTTACTTTTCGCGCACGGCTATGGAATACCTTCTCAAGTCGGGCAAGATGCCCGATGTCATTCATGCGCATGATTGGCCCACTGCCTTAATCCCCGTTTTGCAAAAGGAGCTTTACGCTCCGCTAGGATACAAAACAAATACCGCACTTTCTATCCACAACATGGAGCATCAAGGCAAATGTCAGCTGTTCAACCTCGCCAAGGCTGGACTGCGCGGCGAGAGTTATTTGCATCCCGACAAAATGCAAGACCCCCATTTCCCCAACCTTCTCAATCTTCTTAAAGGAGGAATTGTCTACGCCGACCGCGTGATAACTGTTTCCCCCACTTATGAAAAAGAGATCCAGACGTTAGAGGGCGGCTTTGGGTTACAAGACACCATCGTCAAGCACCGCAAAAAGCTATCAGGCATTCTCAACGGCATCGATGAGCAGTACTGGAATCCCCAAAGCGATCCCCACCTCATCAAACCCTACAGCACGCACAATGTCCATACCGAAGAACAGCTCAAGGCTGTCCTCGAAGCCAAAAAAGAAAATGCGCGCCAGCTGCGCGTGCGCTGCAACATCAAAGAAGAAAATAAGCCTCTTGTCGCCTCCGTCACGCGGCTAGTCGCGCAAAAGGCCCCGCATCTGATCAAACATGCTCTTCTGCACACTGTGGAACAAGGCGGACAGTTCATCCTTTTGGGATCGGCCTCGCCTATCGCAATTGCGCAAGAATTTGAACTTTTAAGCGAGCGCCTATCGCGCAACGATCAAGTGCGTATTCTGCTCGACAAAGACGAGTCCCTCGCTCACCTTATTTTTGCCGCAGCGGATATGTTTATTATCCCCTCTCTTTTCGAACCCTGCGGACTTACGCAACTAATCGCGTTGCGCTACGGAACCCTTCCCATCGCAAGAAAGACAGGAGGATTGTCGGACACCGTGTTTGATATCGACACCTCCTCCCTCCCTCTTGCCGAGCGCAATGGATTCACATTTGATTTTCCGGACATAGCAGGCGTCAATTGGGCGCTGGACCGCGCTATCACCTGTTATAAGACAGATCCCCGAAAATGGGGCCAGATAATTTCCCATGCGATCCGCATGGATTTTAGCTGGAAGAGTTCGGCAAAAAATTACATAGCCATTTACGAAACTCTGCAAACCGCGGCGAAACCTCTTTCACCATTCTTATCTGAAGAAGAAATAGCTCGCACTTCACTTAAAAACGCTCTCTGAATTTGGATAGTTTGATTTTTGAGAGAAAAAGACTCAAAAAGTAGGCTGTCCATATTCAGAGAACGTCTTTTAGGTAGCGCCTCAATCGACATGTCGATTGAGGCG
>DASXPV010000060.1:0-91205 GCA_036493355.1 Rhabdochlamydiaceae bacterium | reverse complement strand
AAGTTATGAGCGAATGGAAGCCGTGATCAAGCGGATGAGACAGTTGATTTGGCATTACCAAGAAAACAAGATGACGAGCAAAATCCAGTTTAACTTTGGTCCTTACCAAAAACTTATAAATGTTTAAGCGGATTTACTTATAAGGCCTGTGAAAAGGCAGCACTGGGCAACAAGCCCAAAAAGCAATGCGTTGCGCTTTTAGTCCTCCTCGAGAAAAAATGAAAATGGCGCATACCATCTCATAAAGGAAAAATTGCGTCAAGAATAGCTCTTAGAGAGGTTCTCTGAATTTAGAGAACCTCTCTAAGGATAATTTTTAAGCTCAACCGCGTTTGCAGCTTCACGCGTATGGCGCATGCCTAGATTCTTGCAAAAGACGATCACACTTCCGGGCGCAAAGCGATAGATGTGCCGACTTAGCCACGCTGCCGCGGAAGAAACCCATGAAGAAACGCCCTCCCCTTCCATGAGTATAGCACTCATTTTGACCAGATCCTGATTTTTCTTAACAAATCGACTTAAACACTCTTCATAGCGAGCAAAAGCGTGCACATAATTGCCTTGAGCTGCCGCAAGCTCGCCTGCCAGCACATAGGCGCCCACCAAGGCAACGCTTAACCCCTGGCCCGCTATCGGCGAAACGGCATATCCCGCATCTCCTGCCAATGCGATGCGCCCTTTGCTGTAATGAGGCATGTGTACTTGCGCCATGCAATCAAAGTAAAAATCGGGAGCGTCGTGCATATACGCGAGAAATTGAGGAATTTTCCAACCAGATTGCGCAAAGGCTTCTTGAACAAACTGCTTTTGGCATTCAGGATCGCGAAGATCCAGATCTGGGCGCTTTGCAGAAAAAGCAAAACCCGCTTTCGCCAACCCATCCCTTGGGCAGTAAGCAATGGCAAATCTCTTGGGGGAATGGTATTCTATTTCGACACAATCTAATTGCAAAAAGTTGGGAATGGAATAGAAAGAGACGTAAAGGCCCAGCTCGCGCAAGAACTGCACTTCTTCTCCCCAAATCAATCTGCGCACCTTCGAATGCAATCCGTCTGCTCCAATAACGAGATCGAAAAGGCGCGTCTGAGCTTTCTCAAACGTTACATAGACTCCCTCTTCACACTCTTCAAGTGCTGTAATCTCATCGCCAAAGAGACACTCCACATCGCTTAAGTGCTCGTATAAAATGCGGCACAAACTCCCGCGGACAACCTCGCAATCTCCATCAGAGCGCACGCCGCAAAGATCCGGCGTTGTCTGTGCGATGTATTTACCCGAGTCGTCCACAAAGAGCGCTTCGCGGATCTGCGTGCGCGCAGCTAGGACTTCTTCCTCAAGGCCCAAGCGCCTCACCACCTCCATCGCCGCCCCTCGAATATCGAGCTTATAGCCTTCAGCGCGCAAAGCGGAATGCTTTTCCACAAGCGTGGGAA
Source organism: Rhabdochlamydiaceae bacterium (assembly GCA_036493355.1). Lineage (GTDB taxonomy): Bacteria > Chlamydiota > Chlamydiia > Chlamydiales > Rhabdochlamydiaceae > JABDFI01. The sequence continues at coordinate 89,772 of DASXPV010000060.1, read as the reverse complement.
TAAAACCATACTGCTTTAAGCAATAGGCAAGAGATAAGCCCGCAGGCCCGGCTCCTGAAATGAGAATGTGTTTGTTTTTCATTTCTCCTCCGTGGGAGATTGCTGGAAAAAAGATAATCAGAACAAATAGGAAACACAGTCCTCTCATAGCAATACTCCTCCATTAAAAAGCCATTACTATAATCCACCGACCGACGGTCGGTCAATAGAAAAAGTGTTGATCGGTATGACATGACCTCATTATTCTGAGTGAATAGGAGTAGGAACATGAGGGTTGTAAAAAAGTTCGCCGAGCGCAAGGCAGATATCATTAAAGCGGCCAGGCGACTTTTCCAAACAAAAGACTACGATAAAACGACTATGCAGGACGTCATTGATGCCATTGGAATTGCCAAGGGCACGATTTACCACTATTTTAAGTCCAAGGAAGATCTTTTAGAAGCGGTTATCGAAAACATCGTCGCGCAAAATATCGAAAAGCTGCACACCTTGCTTACGAAAACCCAGGGCAATGCCCTGCAAAAAATAAAGCTACTCGTCAATGCCGGAAACATGGCCCAGGATAACAAAAAAATTCTAAAATACCTTCATAAGCCTGGGAACGATGTGATGCATACTCGGCTGCTGGCTGCCATTCTCGTCAAACAAGCCCCCTTATACGCAACGCTCATCCAACAAGGCTGCAAGGAGGGTATTTTCAAGACCCAGTCCCCTTTAGAATGCGCCGAATTTATTCTCTCAGCCGTGCAATTTCTCACCGATGTGGGTATTTATCCCTGGACACAAGAAGAATTAAAACGCCGCGCGCACGCCTTCCCCAAGTTAATAGAGCAGATCCTGCAAGCTCCCAAGGGATCTTTCCAATTTCTTATATCCTCGTTTAATTAATAATTTACAGTTTGTAAACAATTGATAAATAATCAGTTAGAATATGAAAAAAATAACTTGATTTTTTTGAAATAAAAAATTATAATTAAAGCATAAATTATAAAAAGGAATTTAAATTTTATGGCAGCAACATCTAGCATAACAAAGTCAGGGCTTGTAACCCTATTTTCACCTGATAACTATATCACGAAGGAAGAGGAACGAGTCAGCACTGTAGTTCCCCGCCCAATCATTCCTCAGAATGCACCCATTTCCCGGATCCAGGATCTTCTTACAAATGGTCGTGTTCAGGACTTAACACATGTTCCCCAAACAACCAACTCATCTTCAAGAACTAGGAACATTGGTTCAAGAATTTTCACTTTAAGGAATTTTTTCATTTTTCTTTCTATCGCTGCATGTATTACTTTTTTTACACTTCTTATCCTTAAAGAAGGTTATTCTATGGGTCCTCTCAGTTCACTCCATTTAGGCCTTTTAGGGTTGGCTCCTATCACATTTTTTGTGTTATCGGTACTTGCTAAAAGAAGGGAAATAACAGCACTTAATGAGCACTTAATCACAGGAACACAGCATACTCTCACAAACCGTACCCACTTATGTTCAAAAGCAAAAAGCATAGCTTCAAGAATTTTCACTCTAAAGCACGCTTTGCTTTTTCTTTCTATCGCTGCATGTATTACTTTTTTTACACTTCTTATCCTTAAAGAAGGTTATTCTATAAGTCCTCTCAGTTCACTCTATTTAGGCCTTTTAGGGTTTGCTTCTCCGACATTTTTCTTGCTATATCTATCGGCTAAAAGAAGGGAAATAAATGCATTCTATCAGGGACAACACCAAGAATCCCAACAGAGACAACACCAAGAAATTTTAGATGGAATTAAACGCATGAACGAAAGGAGATTTCCATCCTTCTCTGATACCTTCAGATCCGGTTTAATAGTTCCATCACAAATACACTTCCCAAGCGGCGCGCCACCCGAAAATAGTTCCCCCAAAGAGCAAGTCCTGTAGCAAAGAACTGTAGGGACAGGCAAGACTAAACACATTCCTACGCGTTCTGAAAAACCAAGCGAACCTAGACAAACGAAGATAGTTGCAACAGAAACTATGAATGGCATTCATCAGCATGTTTCTTATGCGGAAGTTGATGTTGTGGAAGAACCAGAAACAGGATCATTAGATACTACTGGTGACGATTTTAGGGAAGAATCCTAGATCACAAATCCGCAAAGTCAGCTCTTTGATTTCTCACATAGCTTTCTTTATATTAAATTTAACCGAAACAGCATACTCGGGCCGATAGGCATTTTGTTCGATGAGCTGTCCGATGTTCTTGGGGCGCGAGATGCGCGCTAAGTCTTGGTCGAAAATGGCCTTGGCGATTCTTTCGGCTGCCTTCAACTCCACTTCCAAAATAGCAGACTGCTGGGGATAGAGGCATCCGCTTGCCAGCTGATCGGCGCTCACTTCATCGGCGATCGCATGGGCGGCTTCGATAAACAGGGCGTCATTAACCCTTTTAGCTTGAGTGGCGAGGATGGCCATGCCCAAAGCTGGAAAAATGTAAAAGTTATTGGCCTGACCTGGATAATAGAGCTTGCCCTGGAAGCTGACAGGGTCAAACTGCACGCCTGCCGCATAAAGCGCTTTGCCTTGAGACCAATGGTACGCCTGCTCTGGAGTGCATTCAGCGTGTTCTGTGGGGTTAGAAAGGGCAAAAATGATCGGTCTGGCGTTGAGGCGAGTCATTGCCTCTATCACCGGTTGCGTGAAGGTTCCCCCTACTGTGCTGACCCCTATGAGTGCCGTGGGTTTAAAGGTAGTTATGGCTTGGACAAAGTCCTTAGTTGCAGGCATTGCATGCGCATAGGGCCTTTGAAAATCCAGGAGATCGCTGCGGCTGGATTCGATCAGGCCGTGGATGTCAAAAAGCGCGATGCGCGAGCGCGCCTCCTTTAGCGTCAACCCTTCTTGATCCATGACAGATACGATCAAATTGGCAATGCCGATTCCGGCGGACCCGGCGCCCAAGAAGAGAATCCTCTGCGCGCTAAACTTCTCCTTTTTAATCTTGATAGCATTGATCAATCCGGAGACGGCAATCGCTGCCGTACCTTGGATGTCGTCGTTAAAGCAGCACACTTTATCGCGGTATCTCTCCAGGAGGTTTACGGCATCCGCTCCCGTCCAATCTTCAAAATGAATACAGCAGTGAGGGAAGACCTGCTGCACGGCATCTACAAACTCGTCGACAAAGACGTAGAGCTCTTTTTGCGAGGGCCTGGTCTTCTTAAGGCCCAAATACAGGGGATCGTTCAAGAGAGAGGCATTGTTGGTCCCCGCATCGAGATAGAGCGGCAGTAAGTAGTGGGGAGGGACGGCGGCCGCGGCTGTATAGAGTTGTAATTTTCCAATGGGAATGCCCATTCCGTTGGCGCCCAGATCGCCCAGTCCCAATATTCTTCCCCCATCGGTTACGCAAATGAAGCGGACATCTCGCTGGGGCCAATTTTGCAGGATCTGCTTCACTCTGCCTTTGTGCTCTATCGAAAGGTACATGCCGCGCGATTGGCGAAAGCCCACGTCAAACTTTAAACATGCCTCGCCTATGGTGGGATCGTAAATGATGGGCAAAAAGTAGGCGGGATTGGACATGATGGTCTTGTAGAAGAGCGTTTCATTGTGATCGAGAAGGCTCATAAGAAAAATATAGCGCTCGTAGTCTGTGGTTTTATAGCCCAATTGCCTTAAGACGCGCTGCACTTGCAAATCGATGGATTCGATTTTATCGGGAATGAGTCCCTCTAATCCCAAATGCTGCCTCTCTTCCTGGGAAAAAGCGGTAGACTTATTGCCTTGTGAGGATTGAAGGAGTTGCATTCCGGTAAGCGTTTCCATGGAGCGCCTATAATTTTTTTTGGGGATAGCACATCGCCAAAGGATCGACCAGACGATCAAATTCTTTTGCGCTGACATAACCGAGCTTTAGGGCAGCCTCTTTCAAATTCAGGTCGTGATCCAAAGCGTAATGCGCAATATGGGAAGCTTTGTCGTAACCGATTACCGGACTTAAGGCTGTCACGAGCATGAGAGATTGATCCAGGTCCCTCTTAATCCGCTTTCTGTTGGGCTTCATGCCTCGGAAAAGGTATTTTTCAGAGCTGCGGCAAGAGTCATTTAAGATCGCAAGCGAGTGCAAGATGTTGTAAATCATGAGCGGTTTGTAGACATTCATCTCCAAGTACCCGCTCGCATCTGCGAAGGCAGCTGCAACGTCATTGGCCATGACCTGAACAGCGACCATGGCAAGCGCTTCGCATTGCGTGGGATTGACCTTGCCCGGCATGATAGAGGATCCCGGTTCATTGGAAGGGATCAAAAGCTCGAAAAAGCCTGCCCGAGGACCACAAGAGAGCAAGCGGATATCGTTGGCGATTTTATATAAAGAGACGGCCAAGCATTTCAACGATCCACTCAATTGGGCGAGGGCGTTATGCGCGCCTTGGACGGCAAACTTATTTTTCGCAGTTATGAAGGGAAGCTTTGTCAAATGAGCAATCTGCGTGGCTACCAGTCTATCAAAGCCCTGCAGCGTGTTGATGCCCGTCCCTACCGCCGTTCCCCCGAGGGCGATCTGATAGACTCCCTGAAGGGAGTCTTCGATATGCTGGATGTTATCTCTAAGTGTTGCCGCGTAGCCGGAAAACTCCTGCCCTAAAGTAATGGGAGTTGCATCCTGCAGATGCGTGCGCCCCAATTTGACAATGTTCTTCCACTTTTTCGCTTTGTTCTCAATTGTAGCGCATAGTGTTTTGAGCGTGGGAATGAGATCTTCCTTGACCTTGATGGCCGCGGCCATGTGCATAGCCGTCGGAAAAGAATCGTTTGAGGATTGCGACATATTCACTTCGTCATTGGGATGGACAGGGCTTTTGCTTCCTAAAGGCTGCTTGGCAAGCTGTGAGCAGCGATTGGCAATGACCTCATTAACATTCATGTTAAACTGCGTTCCGCTTCCCGTCATCCAGACGTGCAAAGGAAATTGGGAGTTGTGCTTTCCGGCGAGGATTTCATCGCACACTTGAATAATGAGATCCGCTTTGAGCTTAGGTAAGCGCTTTTGGCGCTGGTTGACAATTGCCGCCGCTTTCTTGAGGATGGCATAAGAGGAAATGAGCTCTCTGGGCATGAGATCGCTGCCAATGCAAAAATGCTCGAGCGATCGCTGCGTTTGCGCTCCCCACAGACAATTAGAGGGGACTTTTATTTTCCCCAAACTATCGGATTCTATTCTGAATTTTTTCATATGAATCATTATCTAATTCATAAATAAATGATTCATTTTATTCCAGCACAAAATGCAGCGAGACCTGTTTCCAAACAGGTCTCGATAATATGCATTATTCTTTGATGTAGGTATCCGCTAAGCCAGGAGCCGAGCCGAGCCATATCCCCTCATTTTTAAAGAAAACGACATCTCCATGCCTAAAAATACGGCAGTAGCCTTCACCGGGCGCTCCCGAATCATAGATAAAAGAGATACGTTGAGCAAGGCCGAAGCGATCAGTGCTAGGATCATAAGAAACATCGGCAGGAACTTCCAATACCATTTGGCATCCTTTCATATAGACAAAATAGTCTATTTCCGGATTGCTCTCCGCAATGGCAAAAGCTTTATCGAGAGAGATTCCTCTAGCTACGTCAATGACATTGGCATAATCAGAACCTTTGTATTGCGCTGCATCGCTGTGCAACCTAAAACCCTCTCGGGCTTGCGTTTGCAGTGATAAAATTCCAAAAGAAAATAAAAAAAGTAAAAAGTATTTCATGTTTAATGCTCCTATAGAGTTTGAGCACAAAAAGAATAAGAAGGAAATCGCCTTTTTTTCAACTCAAAGAGAAATTATACTTTGGATAACCTAAAGCGAGGAAAAACGATGTTTGGCAACATACTAGCTATAATGGGAATCATGAGTGCGATGCCGCAAGAGGCCGCGTCGATTTTAGGCAACATCGAACAGCAAGAGACATTGGAGGTCGGCACGCATCAATTTGTACGGGGAATACTGGAAGATACTTCCGTGGTGTTTACCTTATGTGGAGTGGGAAAGGTCTCTGCAGCTACAAGCGCCACTTTGCTCATTGCCAAATTCGGCGTGAACGAGATTATTTTCACGGGAGTTGCCGGAGGAGGAAGCGGAGTGGAAATCGGAGATATTGTCATCGGTTCCACTTATCTGCAACACGATCTCGATCCCCGGCCGATCTTTCCTCCCTTTTACGTTTACTCTTTAAACGAGCAGCTCCTCCGCGCGGATGCGCACATGGTGCATAAGATGAAATCCGCGGCAGATCGCTTTTTGCAGCAAACCCCATCCTTTCCCCATTTAGGGATTACCGCTCCCAAAGCACATATCGGAGCCATTGCCAGTGGAGATCAATTCATTAGCAACGCAGCTCATCATCAAGAGCTAATTCAAAAAACTCAAGAGGTTTTGCCCAACCACTTTCAAGCCATTGAGATGGAGGGGGCCGCCGTAGCGCAAGTATGCAATGAGCTGGGTATTCCCTTTGTCGTCATGCGTTCTATCTCGGACAAGGCCAATCACGAGGCGAGCGTCGATTTTTTAGTCTTTATCGACGAGGTCGCAAGTCATTACTCTTTTGGCGTTCTTAAGGAATATCTTCAAATGCGTTGACTTTCCGTAAAAACCTGCTATTCTCTGCAAAAAAAAATTTTTGGAGGTAAATATGCTGCGTACTTGCATCTTCTTTTTAGCGCTTCTCGGCACGAATATTCTCTTCGGGAAAAGTCGAGTGGCTTTCATTACGGGGGGAGCGTCCGGCATTGGCGCGGCCACAGTCAAAGAGTTTATCCAACACAATATCAAAGTAGGATTTTTAGATATTGACAGGGTCAAGGGAAGAGAACTGGCAAGCTGTTTTAATCCCGAAGAAGTTCTTTTTATCGAGGGAGATGTTTCCAAAGTCGCGGATATCCGCAGTGCCATAGAACAGACCGTCGAGGCATTTGGACCGCTTAACATTATTTTTGCCAACGCCGGAGTCTACAACACGAAAAACGTGTTGGAAGTGACGGAAGAAGCGTGGCAGCACGTCGTCGACACCAATCTGAAAGGAGTCGTGTTTACCGTCAAAGAAGGGCTGCCCTATCTCATTCAAAATGGCGGGGGTTCCATCATCTTAATGGCTTCGGATCAGTGCTTCATCGGAAAACACAATAGCTGCCTGTATGGCATGACAAAAGGAGCCATTGGCCAGTTCACAAAAAGCACCGCTTTGGATTTTGGTGTCAAGAACATTCGCGTCAATGCCGTCTGCCCCGCGACCATTAGAACGCCTCTAGCCGAAAAAGTCTTTTCCTTCTACGCAGACGCTAGCCAAACAGATGTCGAAGATCTGTGGAAGGCCGAAGCAGATAAATACCTACTGAAAAAGTATGGCTCTTCAGAAGATGTTGCCCATCTTGTCTACTTCCTCTCATCCGATGATGCCGCATTTATCACAGGTTCGCTCTATCTGATCGACGGAGGCCTTACCATTTATTAAACAAATCGAGCGCACATTCTTTGAGAATGCGCGCTTTTTTTCAATTTAGCGTTGCAAATGCGCGAATCGGGGCTTCCGGCGCATCCTTGATTTTCATAGGTAGCATGTAAACAGTGGCACCTGTGGGAGGCAACTTCTCCAAAGAAGAGAGGTTTTCAACCAGCGGAATGCGCGCTCCCAGCAGTATCTTATGAACAATGTATTCTTTATTTATCCCCACGTCCATTCCCATGGTATCAATACCGACAACACTCACTTTTCGCTTTACGAGCAGGCGCGCTGCCTCCTCTGAAATACCGGGAAAATGACACATACCCTGCACATCAGGCTCGCAAAAGCGTTCCGTCCCCCAATACCGATCCCATCCCGTATGAAAGAGGACGATAGCGCCCTCGGGCAGCTGGTGATGAACCGCTTCCCACTCTTCAATATCGCCATCCGTAATCGCGTAGTCGATAGAGTCTTGCACTTTGTCTTTGAGGTGAATTACGAAGCCTGGCCCAAAGCACTGCGACAGGGAAACCGTTTCCATCCCTCCGCCATCGGAACAAAAATGATTGGGGGCGTCCATGTGCGTGCCGACACCTGTGCCTACAGTCATGTCATCCACGCGATATCCCGCTTGATAAAAAGCACAAATCACTCTCGAAAAGGGAGTTTTTCCCGGATAAACTAGAGTCTCTTCAGAAAGAGTATAGGTCAAATCCACGACTCTGCTGTCATCCGAACAAAAACTCATAGCCTGGCCGAGAAGAAAAAGAGATAAACACTGGCGAAACATACCACACTCCTTTTTAAACTGGAAATTGTGAAATGGCGCATTTTAAAGAAAAGAAGCCATTTAAAGATAAGGAAATTTTAGGAGGAGTAATAGGGCGTGACTACAGCCCAAACGCGATCGATCTTATTTTCGGAATTGAGGCACCAGATGCCGCACACGCAGCGATGGCGCAACTCCCCGGTTTTTTTTACTATAGATGTGGAATAAAAGTGCACGGATATATAGTTTGCCGATGCGACAAGCTTTTTGATTTCGAAAGTGGTGTCCTGATATGTGTCTTTTTGCCATTGCGCTTGCCTGACTAAATCGCGATAGTCCATGTGCAGTTCGATCGGTTGCTTCTCGTCATCGGCAATGCTGATGATTTCTTCAAAATCTTCTGAATAGTAATGGTCAAATTTACTCAAGTCGTGGCTTTGCCAAATGTCGTGATACATCTCTTTGAAAAAGTATTCCGCGTGCATAATTTTTATTGATAAGATAGTCATTAAAAAAATACAACGACAAACCGTTTAAAATCTAAAGGTAAGAAACAGTGAAGAAGCAAACTATCTTGCCACTAGGCGTTTCTCTTAGGACGTTCTCTGAATCCTGGCTGGTCACATATTCGCGAACAAGCACATTTAAGTTATCCGGCAGGCAGTAATTTGTACCCGCATCAATTTGCACTCTCAATTCTTCTTCAACATCAGAAGCGATAGCCTGCATAAAAAACCCTGCAGCGTGCAATAGAGAACATCCTTCTATAATGTGTCCAGCTTGCCCAATATACTTTTTTCGATCTTCTTGTGTCGACATCCGCTTCCTAGCCACCTTTTCAATGACCGATAAATCCTGGCTAAGAATTCTCAATTCATCGCGAATGGTCACCTGGTCGATTACTCTCCCCTCTGCATCCAGCGGTTCGCCCTCGGCTATAGAATTTAAAATACAATTAGCGTGGCGTAGAACCCTGTTGATGTTGCTCAGAGAAAATCCCGTTGGCTTAGAACTTTTTAACTGAATTGCCTCGGTGTGGATTGTATGTGCTCGATTATAATCACAGTCTGTACCTAATCTAAATGTCCCAAGTGTCATAATTGCCTATTGGTAGCTGCTAATAAGTTCGGTTAAATCATACGGCAGGCAACCATTTGTGCCCGCATCGATTTGCTGTCTCATATCTTCCTCAAGGTCATCAGCGATGGACTATATTAAGACCTGTTTACTGCGCAACTCGGCAACTTTTTTTGTAAGTTCTTCATGGATGTCATTACAATGCGATTGCCATAACTACTTTCTTTTTTAACGTGTAATAATTTTACTGTTAAATTTAATTATTTAAAGACAAAAAAATTAACTTCTAACCCGCTTAATTGACAATAGCTTAGAAAGTTGTTTTTGTAAGAAATAATGTAATATTATTAATGATTTTTTAAAATTTTCTTACCCGACGGTGACAATAAGGCTCTTTGCCCGTCCGGTCGTAGTATTTTTGATGCAAGGACTCCGCGGGGTAAAATACACTTGCAGGGGCAATCTGGGTAACGATGCAATATTTCTGCTTTTCCAGATAGGCGATCAGCTTTTCGCTTACCCTTTTTTGCTTTTCCGTGAGATAAAAAATCGCAGAGCGGTACTGCGGGCCTATGTCGGGTCCCTGGCCTGTCTTTTGTGTGGGATCGTGAATCTCGAAGAACACTTTGGCAAGAGTTTCAAAGTCCACGGCGTGCAGATCGAAGACGATCTCGAGCGCCTCCGCGTGGCCTGTTTGGCCGCCGCATACCTCTTCGTAGGTGGGATTGACGACATGACCACCCGTATACCCCACTTGAGTCTTAATGACTCCGGGAAGCGCTTGCATCAAATGTTCGACACCCCAAAAACATCCTCCAGCAAATAGGGCGCGCTCAAAACCTTCTTCGGTAAAGGCGGGCACAAAACGCAAGGAAAGAGAATTCACGCAATGGCGCATGTTCTTTTCCGTAAAGCCCTCGCCTAAAAAGACGTGTCCTAAATGCGCGTGGCAGCGAGCGCAACGTATCTCCGTGCGCATGCCATCAGGGTCAAGTATGCGCGTTACAGCATCAGGGATCTCTTCGTCAAAGCTCGGCCATCCGCATCGGGAGGAAAACTTATCTTTAGATAAATAAAGAGGAGCATCGCAGCGCCGGCAGACAAAAACGCCAGGCTGATGAAACTGATCATAGACGCCGCTGCCTGGCGGTTCTGTTCCTGCGTGGGTCACGATTTTTTCTTCTTCCGGGGATAGCACGTGAAAGCGGTACATACAAAACCTGAGTTTTGGGTTTATTATATAGAAAATTGCTGCTGATTTCGAGATGATTTTTACTTTTTGCCAAGTTCAATAGCTAACAAGAAATCACTTATTGAAAACAAAGATTGTGGAGCCCTCTTCCCCTGTCGCTTCAACAGCGCTCACTGCGTAGGTTATTGCAGCGCCTTTTTTAACGTTGTGGTCCTCATATGTAAAAGTAGATGAATCCACGGAGGCAATTTTTACTGCATTGCGATAAATATTATAGCCGGTCACTAAAGAGAGGCTCGGATCCCATTCCAAAATGACATACTTTTCGTGCCGCAGACCAAAGTGGTTCTTTTTTCGAATAGAGATGCACCGGCGGTAAGGGAAACGGCTGAAAGGCCACCCCTATCGTAAATCCGCCCATCGCAGTGTTTATAATTTGTGTTGCGGTGTTTGTCGCCGTGTCAACGGCAAAGAAATAGTCCACAGCTGCATCGGTAACATAAGCGAGATTTGCGTCAGGGCTAAATGCCACCTGGATAGGGTTTATAAAGGGAGGAACTCCTACGGCAGCAGACACAATCCCCGTTGCTATATTTGATGAAGGATCTATAGACTTCTTTCGAAATTAAATTTTGGAGTGTATATTAAGTAAGCATTGGGTTGACCATAGACATGTCGGAAACAAGTCCTGCGGCTAGTTTCCCGCTTGCCTTCTTGAGCCTCACCTCGCTTCGAAAAATCATCTCCTCGTCAGCGGGCCGTATGCAATACGGCTCCGCTAGACTCCCTTTGGTCGCTCCTGCGGTATGATTTTGCATTGCGATCTGAGTCCACTGGCTGCTCGTGCGCTCACTTCCCACACCTGGCGGTGTGGGTCCCTCCTCGCGTCGACTTCGCAGAACCCATTTGAAAAATTAAACATGTACTAGGATGGCAATTCTCTGAATTGTTATAGCTAAATAGAGTCACTGTATTCGTTTCACTATTCGAGATTATTATTTAAATATGGGTCCTGCGAAGACGACGCTAGGAGGGACCCACACCGTCAGGTGTGGGAAGTGAGCGCACGAGCAGCCGGCGGACTCAGATCGCAATGCAAAATCATACCGCAGGAGCGACCAAAGGGAGTCTAGCGGAGCCGTATTGCATACGGCCCGCTGACGAGGACATGATTTTTCGAAGCGAGGTGAGGCTCAAGAAGGCAAGCGGGAAACTAGCCGCAGGACTTGTTTCCGACATGTCTATGGTCGACCCAATGCTTACTTAATATACACTCCAAAATTTAAGTTCGAAAGAAGTCTAGTATATCGACAAGCAAGTCTATCGAGATGGAGGAGCTCTTGAAAAGGTGAGCTCTCTTTATCAGTATGTTAGTAGAGTTACGGGACATTTCCATATTCCCAAACAACAGATCATAATCTGGAGAGGATCGCATTCAGATGATTTAACACCTTTCTTAAACCAGATTGCTTGCTATGAAAATGATTTCTTAAAAGTTGAACAGGTGACCTCTTCAGTACATAAAAATCCAGTAGGAAGTTATCAATTACTGCACGAGAAGATAAAAGATTATCCAGATTCTGTTATTTTGGCCTACGTAGGTAGAAGCAATGGAGCGGGTCCTACTCTGTCCGCATGCACTTCTTTGCCTGTCATTACAATCCCTGCCGAATGGGATAAAATTCCTGAGGATATATGGTCGTCTTTGCGCTCTCCCTCTCTTACCCCGGTGTTGACGGTCTTAGAGCCAAAAAACGCAGTCATTTCCGCATTGCAAATTTTGGCAATGAGAAATCCCCTGATCCTGCTACCCTTTTGTACATGCAATCGCGCTTGCATCAGGAAGAACGCCTGGTCAACGTCTTTGAATTACAAGAAATGTGATCTTCCAACGTTTCTTAATAATCGGCGATGTAGCCGATAGAGCGCAGGTACTGCTCATTTTTTCTGACGTAAGCCGGGAATGTCTCATCTATCAGGACTGCAGGATGATTTCGCATAAACATTTCGATAAGTTCATCCGAGATATCTTCAGGACGTGCAACCCCTTCTACCACGCTGGCATATTTTCTCCTAACCTGCTCTTTTCCCCCCATCCAAGTGAAATGCCATCCCGCATTGAGCACCCTATGTAAACGGTAGCGTTGATCGCGAAAATATTGCACTCCAAGCCGTCTGACCTGTACAAACGAGGTGACAGTGGTTCCCACCCAAGGTCCTCCATGCCACGTCTCTTTAGTGGGCATTTGCCGGTTAAGCTGATAAAAATAACTAGACATTTGCAGCGCAAGAGATGAACTCTGCACGTAGCGCTGGTATCCGGGTTTGCTTTTCAATTCCGCAATTATCGAGCTGCGAGGAATCTCGTCGAGATCTGAGATCATAATCACATCATTGTCTTTACAGCGCTTTAAACCGCGCTCAATGCAGCTGCGTTGAAAATTTTCCCGCTCCCAAAGCTGCATTTCGGGATGCCTCTCATCAACTATAATGTGGATAATTTTATGCAGATACTTTTCAAACAAATGGCGGTTTTGAGCGAAATAAAAGGGCTTTTCGTTGCCCCTTTGCGTTTCTGCACATTCCACCAGCACAAAATGATCCACTACAGAGTCAAGCTCCTCGAAGCGCATTTTCAACAGCTCTAGCTCATTAAAAAACATGAAACAATCGTAATACTGCCCTGAGCGCAGCGCATGCCCTTGAGCAAGGCAGACCAGAAAACAAATGAAAACTAGGCCGAATAATCGCAAAATTTAAATTCCCAGGTTGAAAAATCTCACTTTTTCTGATAAAATTGACCATTAATAATGTAAATTTTTTTTATTTTTCGCAAGGCGTGAAATTCTATGAGCCACCTGCCCAAGAGTTTTGAGGCGAAGTCTATTGAAAAAAAATGGTACCAGTTTTGGGAAGAAAAGCATTTCTTTCGCGCCAATGCCCATTCCAAAAAGACCGCCTACTGCATTTCCATTCCTCCTCCGAATGTCACGGGAGTTCTGCACATGGGGCATGCTCTGGTCGACACTTTGCAAGATGTTCTCATTCGCTGGAAGAGGATGAGCGGATTCGAAGCGCTATGGGTTCCCGGGACCGATCACGCGGGGATTGCCACGCAGACCGTCGTCGAGCGCGATCTGCTCGCCAAGACGGGAAAGAGACGCATCGACTTTTCGCGCGAAGAATTTCTCAAGCATGTCATGGCCTGGAAAGAGCAGAGCCAAACGCACATTCTCAATCAGATTAAACGCTTAGGCTGCTCCTGCGATTGGTCCCGCTTAGCCTTTACGATGGATCCCGAGCGCAACAAGGCCGTGCGCACGATGTTTAAACGCCTGTTTGACGCAGGGCTGATTTACCGCGGCGATTATCTCGTCAATTGGGACCCGCTTACGCAAACCGCTTTGGCAGATGATGAGGTGGAATATGAAGAGCGCCCCTCTTTTCTTTGGTATTTCCGCTATCCCATTGAAGACTCCCACGCGTTTATCACCGTAGCGACCACGCGTCCTGAAACGATGCTGGGCGATGTGGCCATCGCTGTCAATCCAACGGATATGCGCTATCAAGAGCTGATCGGCAAAAGGGCAATTTTGCCTTTTATGAACCGCCCTCTTCCCATCTTCGCCGATCCCTTCGTAGACCCTGCTTTTGGCACAGGTGCGGTAAAAGTCACTCCCGCACACGATCACAACGATTACGAGATGGCGCTGCGCCATGGACTGCCGCAGATCAACATCATGACCCCGGATGCGAAAATCAACGACAAGGGCGGCGTCTTTAGCGGCCTTTCTATGCAAGAAGCGCGCAAGGCCGTAGTCGAAGAGATGAAAAAATTGGACCTTGTCGCCAAAATCGATCCCTATCCCCTTCGCGTTGGCGTTTCTTATCGCTCCAAGGCCATAATCGAACCTTTTCTCTCCAAACAGTGGTTTGTGAGAATGAGCAGTTTTAAAGATGCTTTGCGCAGCGCCGTTCAAGACAAGCGCGTGCGCCTCATCCCTTCCAGCTGGGAGAATACTTATTTTCATTGGATCAACAACTTGCGCGATTGGTGCATCTCCCGCCAACTCTGGTGGGGACATCGCATTCCTATCTGGTATCGCAAAGATCACCCCGAGACGATGATTTGCTATGATGGGCCTGATGAACCTTCTGAAGTAAAAGCAGATCCTACAGGCTGGGTGCAAGACGAAGACGTGCTCGATACGTGGTTTTCCTCTTCGCTTTGGCCGTTTAGCATTTTAGGATGGCCTGACAATACGGACGACTTGCGCATGTTTTATCCCAATTCCGTTTTAGTCACGGGCCACGACATTCTTTTTTTCTGGGTCGCCCGCATGCTTTTCATGGGAGAATTTGCCCTCGGCAAGCTTCCCTTTCCCGAAACGTTTTTGCACGGGTTAATCTACGGCAAGTCCTACTGGCGCTATCAAAAAGATGGATCGATCGCCTATCTACCTTCCAAAGAAAGCTTGCCCTACGATCTCGGCCAGCCCACCCCTCCCGATATCCACTCCAAGTGGGAAAAAATGTCCAAGTCCAAGGGCAACATCATCGATCCCATTGAAATGATCGACACCTATGGAACGGATGCCGTGAGGATGGCTCTTTGCGCCAGCGCGACGCATGCCCCGCAAATCGATCTCGACCGCCGCCGCTTTGAAGAGTTTAAAAACTTTGCCAACAAGATTTGGAATGGCGCGCGCTTTGTCTTTCAGAATGTCGACGATCTCGATCCCCAAGCGCTATCAAGCGGCTTCGACAAAAGCGCCCTGGCATTGGAAGATCGCTGGATTCTCTCCCTGCTCAACCGCACCATAGAAGACGTCAACGAACACCTTACTTCTTACGCTTTCGACAAGGCCGCGCTTTTAAGCTACGACTTTTTCTGGAAGGAGTTTTGCGCCTATTACGTGGAACTTAGCAAACCCGTCCTCTTTGGAAAAGCGGGCACACCTGCCCTGCGCGAGATAAAACAAAAAATCCTCACTATCGTCCTCTGCGCACTCGTCCGCCTGCTGCATCCCATGGCACCCTACATCACCGAGGAACTGTTCCAGATGCTAAAAGCGAAATTTTCCTCCGCTCGCGCTTCAGCGGACGTAGATGCTTATACCCAATCGACTTTAAAAGCACTTTCGGCGCAAGCCTGCATCGTCGCGCCCTACCCGCAAGTGATATGCCGCGAAGATATCGACACCCAAATC
Source organism: Rhabdochlamydiaceae bacterium (assembly GCA_036493355.1). Lineage (GTDB taxonomy): Bacteria > Chlamydiota > Chlamydiia > Chlamydiales > Rhabdochlamydiaceae > JABDFI01. The sequence goes on along the minus strand of DASXPV010000060.1, from coordinate 74,072 downwards.
GAAGAGACATTTGCCTTTCTAGACCGGATCATTCACGCTATCCGCACCATTCGCGCGGAAATGCAGCTGCCTCCGCAAACCCCAACTGATCTGATCATCCAAGCCCCTGAAGAAGAGCCCCAGAGAATTCTTATCGAAAGCAATCAGATGCTGATCTCTGCCCTCGTCCGCTCCTCTTCTATTGCTTTTACACAAAGGCAAGAAGATCTCCCTCTTAGCGCAAGCGCGCTTATTGAAAATATCAAGATCATCATCCCCCTCCCCAAAGAGTTCAAAGAGAAAGAGAAGCTACGCCTCGTCAAGGAAAAAGACAAGTTCATCGAGCAGCAAAATCAGCTGCGCATACAGCTTTCCAACACAGCCTTTGTGGAAAAGGCGCCGCCGCATCTTGTCGAAAAGCTCAAGAACTCGCTTGCCGCGGCGGAAAATGGGCTTGCCGAGGTCATGCAAAAGCTTACTACGTGGACATTGCATAATTAATTTTACTTTGTTACAGTTTGCGTTTTGTTGAGCTCTCTTTGAATGAGTAGTGTACCAATCCCCACGCCTTTTGAAATCAAAAGGAAATACCGCCTCTCGCCTCAGGCCCTGCATTTCCTGGCACAGGCACGGCTTACCGCAAAACATATTCTTTCAGGACGCGATATGCGCCGCGTTATCATCGTGGGACCCTGCTCCATTCACGACAAACTCTCTGCTTTGGAATATGCCAAGCGCTTCCAGCAGCTGGCAAAAGAAGTCGAAGAAACCTGCTTTCTGGTGATGCGCGTCTATTGCGAAAAGTCCCGAACATCAACAGGGTGGAAAGGACTCTTGTACGATCCGCACCTCGATGGCAGCCAGGATATGGGCACGGGTTTGCTCTGGACGCGCGAGATCTTTATCACCTTAACCGAATGGCAGGTGCCTATCGCCGTGGAATTCGTCGATCCCTTGGCCGCCTGCTATTTTGCAGATCTCGTCACGTGGGGATTTGTCGGCGCAAGAACCTGCGCCTCCCAGCCGCACCGCCAATTCGCCTCCTCGCTGGACATTCCCATCGGCTTTAAAAATAGCACCGATGGAAATCTCGACGACGCGGTCCATGGTATTCTAGTCTCCGGCATTCCACACTCTTTCCTATCGATCGATGAAAAGCTGGCTTTGATGCGCAGCACAGGCAACCCTCACGCCCACCTCGTGCTGCGCGGTGCCAATGATGCCACCAACTACGACGCGCATTCCGTAGGCAAAGCCGTGGAAAGGCTCAAGCAGGCGCGCCTCTCGCCTCGCATTCTGATCGACTGCTCGCACGGCAACTGCCAAAAGCAATGGCATCGCCAAAAGGAGGCCTTCTTTAGCGTGTTACAACAGATAGAGGAAGGAAGCAGTGCCCTTGTGGGCCTTATGCTTGAAAGCCATCTTGAAAGCGGCTTTCAGCCCTTGTGCGAAGATCCCTCCTTTCTCAAACACTCCGTCTCCATCACAGATCCCTGCATCGATTGGGATACGACAGAAGAGTTAATTCTCGCAGCCCACCGCTCTTTTTCCTTAACTACTCTTCGACGTTGATGAGATTGACCCACAATTGGTGCTTGGACTCTTTGAACACCTTTCCCTCGTCTGTGACGATTTGCGCCTTATACGTTAAAATTCCTCCCTTTTTTTCATACTCCTGGTTGAGAAGCGAATAGGTGGTGTAATTCATCGTTCCCTTTACAGGAATGGCAATCGTTTTTGTTGTGTAGTCCCAATAAATGAGATCGAGAAGCACCTGCGGCTTTTGCTTCAACAGGCTTTGTGGCACGCGCCAGTCGATGATGAGCATTTGCCCTGCGGGCGGATTGGCCTTTTCGGGATCAGGAGTATTGATTTGCGCGCTGGCCAAATAATTTACATCTATCCACTGCTGTTGCACCGAAAGATAGTACTTCCCGCAACCGGATCCTAAGAGGGCAATTAAAATAAATAAACACCAAGCGCGAAACATGAGCCTCTTTATCTTTCTCTGTGCTCTCTGTGGTTAATTTTTTTACCACAGAGAGCACAGAGAAAGTTATGACGTACCTTCTAAAATTTGCTATATTTAAGTTACTCGTGTATAAGTTAAGCTTTTTTCTGAAAAAATATGCAATCGAATTCTAAGCAGGCGATTTTCGGAGTGGTGTTTAATGAGGAGCGCACAGAAGTTCTGCTTATCAAGCGCAGAGACATCCCCGTCTGGGTCTTCCCAGGAGGAGGCCTCGAAAGCGGAGAAAATCCCGAGGAGGGCGTGCGCCGAGAAGTGCTGGAAGAGACAGGGTTGGACGTGCGCATCGTAAGAAAAATTGCAGAGTATTTGCCTGTCAATTGGATGACGCAATTCACTCACGTCTACGAATGCAGGCCTCTTTCAGGAAAAGCCAAAACGGGAAAAGAGGCAAAAGAGGTGCGGTTTTTTCCCATTAATGCTCTTCCCCTGCTCCCACCGCCTTACGACCGCTGGATACAAGAGGCGATCGCCAATTATCCTGCGATGATCCGCAAAGAGATCGAAGGCGTGACGATGTGGATTCTCTTCAAGCTATTGATCCAACACCCCATTCTCGTCGGGCGCTACTTACTCACCAAGATAGGTATTCACATCAATGATTAAATTGTTACTTGCTACTGTTTTAACTTATGGGGGAGACATGCCCAAACAAGAAAAGCCTTATGGAACGTGGGAATCCCCCATCCAAGCAGATCTCATTGCGCAAAGCGTTAAAAATTTCGGCGCGGTCGAAATCGACAATGGAGTCGTTTACTGGGAAGAGATGCGTCCTCAAGAAGCGGGGCGCACGGTGATCGTCTCGGAAGAGGGCGACAAAACCCCTGAGGGATTTAGTGCGAGCAACAGCGTTCATGAATATGGAGGCAAGTCCTTTACAGTACACAACGGCGTCATCTACTTTGTCAACGACAAGGATCAGCGCATTTACGTGCAAAAAGGAGATGCAGTTTTCCCTTTAACGCAAAACGGTATGCGCTTTGCCGAACCCGTCTATAGCAATCAAGGGCTCATCGCCGTTGCGGAAAAAGAAAATGAAGGAAAAGTGGAAAACGCGCTTGTGCTCGTCGATTTGGAGACGGGAGAGATCCGGCCCCTTGCAACAGGTGAGGATTTTTACGCTTCAGCCTGTTTAAGGTTCGATGGGAGAAAAATCGCCTGGCTTTCGTGGAACTTGCCCAGTATGCCTTGGGATGGAACGCGCCTTTGGGTTGCAGACTTCATTGATGGGGAATTAAAAAATACGCTCTGCGTGGCCGGAGGCGACAGCGAATCAATCTTTCAACCACAGTGGAGCCCGCTAGGAGAGCTATATTTTATCTCGGATAAAAATGGTTTTTGGAACCTCTACCGTCTTAAAAATCATAAAATAAATCCTCTGGGCTCTAAAGAAGCAGACTTTGGACTGGCGCAATGGGTATTTGGACTTTCGACCTATAGCTTTGCTGAAGATAAAATCTTGTGCACCTATTATCAAAATGGCGTTTCCACTCTAGCCCTTCTCGATCCGCAAACTCTAGAGTACAGCCCGCTTCCCCTCACGGGAACGCATTTTGCCCAAATTCGATCTATGAATGGCATTGCAGCCTTTATCAAGGGATCTCCCCTCTCGTCGCCTGAGGTCGTTAAGCTCGATTTACAGACACGTGTGGAAACCCCTCTCGCTTCGAACAAAAAACTTGACATCGATCCCGCGTACATCAGCGTAGCCGAGCCCATCTCTTTTCCAAGCGCGCACGGCCGCACCGCCTATGGTTTTTACTATCCTCCGCAAAATAAACAGTACACAGGCCCATCTGGCACGCTTCCTCCCCTTATTGTGAAAATTCACGGAGGCCCCACATCACATGCGACGAGCACCTTTAATTTGCGCACGCAATTTTGGACGAGCAGGGGCTTTGCCGTTTTAGACGTCAACTACGGCGGCAGCACTGGCTATGGAAGAGAATACCGCAACCTTCTCAATGGAAACTGGGGCGTCGTCGACGTCGAGGACTGCGAATATGGCGCGCGCTATCTCGTTAAAAAGGGATGCGTCGATCCCAAAAAGCTCGCCATTACCGGAGGAAGTGCGGGAGGATACACCACACTTGCCGCGCTCACCTTTGGATCGGTTTTCAGCGTAGGGGCAAGCTACTATGGCGTGAGCGATCCCGCGCTTTTAGCCAAAAAGACGCATAAATTTGAATCGCGCTACCTCGACAGGCTGATAGGACCCTATCCTGAGCGCAGCGACCTCTACCAAGAGCGCTCGCCCATGGGCAACGTAGAAAAGTTAAAGCGACCAGTGATCTTTTTTCAAGGCATGCTGGACAAAGTAGTACCCCCCGATCAAGCTGAAATCCTCTTTGAGGCTCTCAAAGAGCGCCACGTTCCGACGCAGTTGGTGACCTACCCCAATGAAAAGCACGGCTTTAAAAAGGCCGAGACTATAGTTGATTCGCTGACGCGCGAGTTAGCATTTTATCTTGGGGTTTTCTACGGAAATGAGATGTAATATTTTTAAAAAATTAATCCTGCTTATGTGAGTTTTTCTATGTCAATTTTTCTAACTCCTGCCGATCCCCTACTAAGGGCGCGCGCATCTGAAGTTCCTGTGCATGAAATTCCCACGGCCCCCGTTCAAGCCCTGCTTGAAAAAATGTATGAGCTGTCTGGCGGAGAAAGGGTCGACCCCTCCAAACGCTCTTTGGTAGGATTGGCTGCGCCGCAAATCGGTTTTTCCAAGCGCATTATTCTCGTCGACGTGGGAATCAGAACCGACCGCAGAACCTTTGGAGAACTAAGAGCCTACATCAATCCCGTGATCGTCTGGCATTCGGATGATATGCTTTGGGATTGCGAGGGTTGTTTTTCCGTAGATCGCCGCATTCGAGGTATTGTTCCTCGCTATGCCAGCATACGCCTGATAGCCTACGATCGCAATGGCAATCCCATCGAAGAAGAGCACCACGGGTATACGGCGCGCATCTTTCAACACGAGATCGACCACCTCGAAGGTATCCGCTTTCCCGAACGCGTGGGCGAAGAGGGCACTTTGCATTGGGTTGAGGAGGCCGAAATTCTCGAGTACCGCAAGGACTATTTCAATTGGCATAAGAGGTGCCCCTGGGAGATCTGGACGCATGTGAAAGAAGGCACCTCCTTCTGCTGTCCCCACTCCTAACCCCTGCCCTTGTCTCTGCTCCTAAAATTCAGCTATTTAACTCAATTTTCAAATAATTATTTAACTTAAAGGTGAAATTTTAGTTTGCAATTCATATCTTTTTGTTTTATAATGTTTATATGTAATTTAAAACAAATTAAGCATCAAGGAAAAGCAATGTCTAATTTTATATCATCTATTAGTAAGCCATCATCAGTGTTTTTCACTCCGCGGCAAGGAAAGCCAGGCCCCAGAAGCTCTTCCTCTTCTTCAGAAGAATCGCGCGGGCTAGTCCCACAGTCCTCGCAAAAAGAAGGAAGTAGCTGTCTTTATTATGCTTTAAACACAATACGCCAACGCGTTGGAAAAAATCCTCCTAAAAGTCTGAAAAAGCAAAGAGAAGTAGAACATATTATATCGCAGCAAAGAAAGTTGCGCTCTAAACATTTCCCTGAAATATCTCATATGCATGACTTTGCTCAACAAGTTGGCGGCGCAGGTTATTCTACGAGAAGAGAGGCAGAGGTCTTGCTTAAAAATATCGATCAGATACTTTCCTCGGGTATTTCTCCTCAACAAAGAGCGATTCCCATTAAAGCATTAACAGGTTTTATTAAACAAAAAGAATATGATAATTTTGTCGAATACACTCAAAGCATCAAACTGAAAAAGCAAATCGCAATCAACAAATGGTTTTTAAAACAATTCAAAATAGATCCGGATGAATTTTTACAAGATGTTAAATCTTCTGGTAAACATAAGACACCCCTATCTACTTTAGAACAGCAATCTCTAATATTAGAACGTCTTGCTGTAGAGACTCAATTTGCACAATACGCACTTACAAAATCACCTTGGCACCCAAGTCTTCCTGTTGAATCTTTAATACAACATCTTCGCGCGAAAGGTCCTCATGTTGTCAGCGGTACAATTGGACAACCCTATTACAAAGATGTTCCTCATAAAGTGGAAGAAATTCAGGGAAAATCTATTTATGGATGGAAACCAGGCGCTGAAACACAATCCTTATCGGAAACTCATTGTGTGACAATTATCGGAGCTAGAAAGAAAGGAAAAGATGAACGCGTCTATTTTATCGATCCACTGGATGGATCCGACCCAGAAAAGCCGGGGCAGCAGAAAATTTATACGATATCTTATAAAAATTTCGTTAAGAAAGTAGCAAATTGGGGCGGTATGCAATTCCGAACATCTGAAGGAGAAATTGGCAGGGAGGATCTCAATCCAAGCGGCGAAAATAACTACGGAGTTTACGCGGGATACGCATTAGAGAATTCCTCTACTTCTTCCAGCTCGTCTAGCTCTTCTCCTAGCAGCAGCCCATCCTCTTCATCCATCTCGTCTAGTTCTTCAACGAGTAGTTTATCGGACTCTTTATCTTTAATGAGTTTGCAAACATAAAAAGAATAAATACACGGGACAAGGTGTCTTGTCCCGCTGCGCATCCCGAGTTTGACACTTAAAAAATATATGTTCTTGCAGGGTAGTTACCTGGAAAAAGCTAAACAGTTTGTGCCACTACATCTGCGGCATTTTGGACGGATTGAGTTTCCGAAGACAGTTTCAGAAGTTTTGAAGGGATAGCAATACCTATCGCCCTGAATATTTTGGCGGCATTCCCCTTGATGTCAGTTCGTACCCACGCAACTTTCCCTTGGAAAGTCACTGGTATGGCTCGAACTTTTTTTAATTCCACCATTGCGCTGGAGACAGTTAATGGTCTAGGATCGATTGTGCCGTTATCGACTCGATCTTCCCTAACCTTTCCTAGAGACAATAGTGTTCTTTGTCGAACTTTACGTTTTCTCGGTAGGACTCAACGAGTTGGTAGTAAGCCTGGCCTTGTCTGTTGGTAGTGGTTCTTATATACATACCTGAACTTAAAAGGCCACTGCCATTACGCATATGCGTTCACCCTCGCGCATAAGCCCAAATTCGATGCTAAACCAAAAAAAACGCGATAAAACTTGGATGTTGCTTCTAATTTTAGCCAGTTTTTCTTCGACATTTGCAACATGTGCATGTCGCTTGGCGCTAGGTGAGCGAGGGAGCCAAATTTGACGAGTACATCGGCAAATGTCTTACCTGTATACATGGGAACATGTCCTGCAATATCATGAAAAAGGGAAGATAAACCTATCCTCAAAGGAGGAGCTTGAGCCGAAGACTATTCTGTAGTCATTTTTTACTCCAAAGTTTAGCTTTTGTCAGACGTCGCAGGGCGTTAACGCCATTTTATCATAAGGAATTATATTTACCAAACACGTTCTTTATGACATTTAAACATGCAGTTGATATTCAATCAGATTTCTTGTGTCTTAAGTGCGACGTGTTGGGCTGGTGGAGGGTGTTGCGCATGCTTTCTTAAGATCCTGTTTTATCTTGTCGGAAAGTTGGTCGCGCTTTATGCAAGGGGCGGGGCCGCTAAGATCTATGTACATGCCTTTGCTATCAGGCCGAACAAGGTCAAATTCGTCAAATATCCTAATCACTCCATCATTCTCGATAAAGCGAAGAATCGTGTAACTGCGCAGGCGCTCGGCCTGTAGTTCTTCAGGTTTTTCCTTTATCATTGCAAGGACGCGGCGGCCATTGGCTGTAAGATAGCCTTCAGAATCAATTGCCACTCTATTTTCTTTTAAAGCGCGTACGTCAAGTTTGGATCCAGATGCGGAAAAGCAAATACCCGCTATTTTTTTTGCAATGAGGTGTTGGTTTACTTTATGAACAATTTCTTTACCTAGCTCTTCAGCGGTTTTGATGGCACCTGTATTAGTACATTGCAAGGAAACAATGTCAATGGGCTCCCTTTGACCCTCTTGCTGAATTTCTAAAAGTTGATTGCGAGTAGGATCAATTAACGCGCTCTTTGGTTCTTCAGGAATCTGTTTTTTCAAGTTTACAGATATAGCGTCTTTTTCTAATTCTTGATTGGCAAGGTTTAGGGCATGGTAAAAACATAAGTGGATTTGTTCATTGCTTTGCAGAGGCGGCGTATCCTCTTTGGTAATGGATGCCAATCCTAAAACGCCTGCTAGTAAAACGCTTATGGTATTCATTTTATTGGACTCATATACACGACTAAACTTAGAAATAGAATTTTTGATCTTTACAGGTGTTGCGATTACAGCCCGTGGCTGTAGGAGTCTTTTCGTTCGTTCAGATTGACTTAAGGCAACAGTAGATTGCTGAGATAGACACAATTTGTAATTTACTTGTGAACTTTTGCGAAAATAATGAACGCATTGAGCAGGGAAGATTCCCATAGGGTAAGATCTTAGTGACAATAGACGAACAAATGACATTAAAAGAATCTCCTAAAGCAAGATTATAAAAAATTAAGCAAAAACAAAAAAGTAAAAGATTGTTTAGCGGCTAGTTTTGCAATTGCCTCATCTACTTGCATTTATTTAAAGTGCCCCATGCCATGAAGGAAAGCACTCCGCCACCAGCACAAGCACCACTTGCAATCAAGAGATTGGTCACACCTGAAGGAATCTTAAAAACTAGAGGAACACGGTAGGGAACACCAGCGCGTAGCAGCACAGCTAGTGCGTAAGATATGTGCGCACCTATGTAGATGATCGCTGCAAAAACAGCTGTCACGAGTGCTGCAAGGGTCAGTAAAATACCCACTGTAGCTGTTATTTTTATTGCAAGGCGGATCTTGTCGGCCTTTTGGGTATGTAGCTGATTGATTCTCATCAGGCTGAAGTGCGAGCCAGTAGCTGATTGTTCGCCTTCTTTACAATGTGTGAGAAGTGAGATGATTTTGTCATTTTGTCTTAGCCTGTGGTCGCGGATCGTATCTTTTCTAGGACGAGATTCTGCAAGCTGATTCTGACAGGACGTTATTAATGAATTTATTGTACACATATTGTTTCGTAAATTCTTTCCAAATTGAAAATTTTGGCTTAACGCTGCACTCAATGCCTTATATTCGAATGTTAGAAATGTGGGGCAAGGAGGGATTGAACCTCCGACCGACGTGTTATGAGTCCGCAGTACCCACGACACTTTCCAGTAGCTAACTCACCGCAATCATAGCGGAAAATACCTCTTTGGAGCTACTGCGAACTGTCGTGATTTATCCTGACTTCAGCATTTAGATGATAAACAGTCTTTATTATCAACGACTTAAATATTTTTAACGGCACTACAGTTTTTTGATTTTACTTGCCCGCTTCACTCCAATCACTTGATAAATTTTTTTTGCTTCTTCAGTGAAATAAGAGGGCATCCGATACCAACTGTCATTCGTTATTATGAAGCATACTTACTTGTACATTCCATAATGCGTCCCGTATTTGCTCCATTGACATCCTTACGTCCCATTTTTTCATCTCGTATTCTAGATATCTCATTAGGCTAAATGCCATATAGCACAATAAAATATGTCCCTCTATTCTTTCGGGTTTAAAATGATAAATGGGACGGATCCGTAAGGTGTGTTTCTGGATTCTAAACGATTCTTCTATGACCCAAAGTCGACGACCGTCCCACTCCTATTCGGCTGCGACTTTTTCATTATCCAGATGGACTTTGCCATCCCCTTCGATCTTAATATACTTTTGGTAGCCATGATTCGGGAATAATCTCCCGAGTTTGACACCTAAAAAATATATGTTCTTGCAAGTTAGTTACCTGGAAAAGGCTAAACAGTTTGTGCCACTACATCTGCGGCATTTTGGACGGATTGAGTTTCCGAAGACAGTTTCAGAAGTTTTGGAGGGATAGCAATACCTATCGCCCTGAATATTTTTGCGGCATTCCCCTTAATTCCCAGCGCGGCCATGGTCTTGCCCAAAATAGCGGGCTGCTTTGCGGAGGCATGAATGCCGGATGCCGCGCACATGCCTTGATACATAGAGGAGAAAAGCAGCGCTAATCCCACAGAGAATCCAATAATGCCAATTCCAGCCAGTGGAGAGAGCGAGCCGGCCTGGATCGCGTTCTTCATCAAGATCATCAACACAAAGCCATAAGAGGAGTCTGAAATCCTAGAGTACCGCAAGGACTACTTCAACTGGCACAAGAAGTGCCCTTGGGAAATCTGGACGCATATGAAAGAAGGCTCCTCCTTCTGCTGTCCCCACTAACCATTGCTCTTAAAACTCATTTACTTAGCTCATGAAAGTAGAAGAGAAAGCTCTCAAAGCTTGCCTCGTTCTATTTCCCATTTTTGCATGCCTTTCTTCAAGTACTCTACCCACTCGTCCAGGCAAAGTGCGGAAGCAATAAAGGGTTGTTCTAGGATAGCGGGATGTTCGCCGTATTTAGTCAAAAGGGCCCCAAGTTCAATCATATTAGTCCGAGTATTTCCATCTACAAATGCGTGTAGCCATTCGCGCAATTGGAAGAGCTTTGCAATAGCTCTGATTTTCTTGTCTCTTGTATCTGCTTGAGCGATTTCCTGATTAAATTGTTTAGTGATTCTATCGGCTAGTTCCCCTATTGTAACTGGTCCTTTCAAACCTTTATAGGGTGGGGGTGGACATACTATATAAATTTCATGATTGTGAGGATTACCAGGTATATACCTCAGAGAAACGAGGGATTCATCTAATCCAAGAGATTGGCTTACCTCTTCAATGTAGCTCTGGGCTCGCGCTACTTTTTCACACCATATTTTTGGCCACGTTTCTCTAAATGCATAAGCGGTCTCTTTTTTCGGAGAAAATTCATTCAATTTTTGATTGTATAGGTCTTCTCGAAAAGTCTTTACGCCAAAAATTTCAGTAAGTATACCAGCTCTTATTTTACTCCATGTATTGGATTTTTGTGGTTCATTTTCATACTGTTTTTCCCTTTCTACAAAGCCGGGTTGGCCGCAGAAATCAAAAAATTTGCATACTTGGAAATAATCGATTGCTTCTTTGCTTAGCTGATTCCAGATAAGGGCTCCAAATCGACTACCCTTATGACGATATACTCCTGCCTCCTCTGCGCTCATTTCAGTTTGTGTTTTTTTCCCAGCAAAGTGTTTACAGGCTGTCTTGTTGACTGCTCTGTGGGTGGTAATATTCAACGGCGGTTCAAAGAATCGTTCACTTACAAGGCAGCTAGCTTCCCGCGCGCTTCTATAAAAGCCTGGTTCCACATGGCATCCGTGTAAACCCTTGTCAAATACCAAAGGACCTAAATCGTGATAGACGCCATCGATGAGCTGCTTCCACCAATTGTGTTTTAAACCCCACAATGTGACAGTAAATCTAAATTCTTTAGAAACATGCTCGCACTGACGAATATCCTCATTATTCAAAAAACAAATAGCGCCGGGCATTCCCTTTTTCCAGAGTTTTTCGGGAATAATATTGCGAACAGCATATGATGCTGGCGTATAGTTTGTAATAGTATATGATGATTCAACACTCATAAAAACCTTTATTTAAAATTTACTATAATTATACAATTAAAAACCATTTATTGCAATAATTCTTGGAATCCTATACTCCTGGAAAGAGCGGTGCTGATGGAACGGACATAAAGAAATGATTTGAATGATGAACCCAGGCCTTAAGGCCTGGGATTTAAGTTGGGGGCCGAGCTTCGAACTCGGCTTAACATTGTTTTGAAAATACCCGGCCCTTAAGGGCCGGGTTTCCTTCGGAGCAGGATAAATAGCAAGGTGTTAGATCGAAGGAATTGTATCGCCTGTGATTTTTTTTTAAAATCCTTGCTTCAGGCCAACTTTTGAATTCATTTGTGTATAGTTAATGCGGGACAAGGTGTCTTGTCCCGCTATACATCTATTTTAGAGAAGAAGAAGCGCGAAAACGAAGGCGAAGAGGGAGAAGGATTCGACAATTCCCAGCGCGGCCATGGTCTTGCCCAAAATAGCGGGCTGCTTTGCGGAGGCTTGAATACCGGATGCCGCGCACATGCCTTGATACATGGAAGAGAAAAGCAGCGCTAATCCCACAGAGAATCCAATGCCAATTCCAGCTAGTGGAGAGAGCGAGCCGGCCTGGATCGCGTTCTTCATCAAGATCATCAACACAAAGCCATAAATCGATTGCGATGCCGCGACGGCAGACATGCCGATGAATTTTCCGTGGTTTTCTTCAACGCGACTCATTACGGCATGGCAAGCCATCCCCCCGATTCCACATCCAATGGAACTTCCAATACATCCCAGACCCAGAACAAGAGCGGGTCCAACCATGCTAAAATCCATATGTTACTCCTTTTTCGTTATACATGTTCTTTAGGTTTCAATCGCATTAAAGGTCGAAGCAGCCTTCCCCCGCCTTCAAAGGAATAATGATACCATTCAATAAAATTAAGGCGCAGGCCGTGTATCATCCCAGCCATTACTCCCAGCAAAATATTGATGCTATGACCAAACAGGATGATTACCCATCCCACGACGAGCCCGACTGCCATGCCCATCTCGTTAAACGTAGCGGCCATGCTCGCTCCGGCAAGCCCTAAGGCATAAAGGCGCAAGTAGGATAACACATCAGCAAAAACCTGAACGAGATTGGAAATTTCGCCCAAGCCTTTCAAGCGCTTTTGTATGAGTGCTAAGACAACGGCCAGACCTATCCCGGCGTATACTAGCTCCAAGCCCAATCGCGTTGCGATGGGCTTGCTGATGAGCCCTGTAAAATTGAGCAGAGATGTGGCGTGTAATAAATGGGGAAAATACAAATACCCGCCTATCATAAAGCAGAGCCATCCCAAGCCCGCCCAATGGCGCGGAAGATACCTGAGAAAAGAAAATGTGAGGTGGATCACTCCGATGAGCAGGGAAAATTCCAGCAGGATGAAATCGGAAAACGTATCTAAAGCCTCGTAGGTAGTTACTCCCTCTTTCTGGGTAATGGCGGCATCCAGAAATTCTTTGCCATTTTTTGCGGAAGAGACCGCGGGGTATTTGTGCGCCCAATACTGATACACATCGTCATGCTGATGCAAGTGGTAGTCAGCTTTTTTCGTCGCCAGCTGCTGGACGATGGAAATCCTGCCCAGCCAGCTGTCAGGATGGATGGAGATCCCAAAATAAGCGGATGTCAGCACTCCCCACAGGATGCATCCACAGGAGAGGATCAAGCCGAGCTTTAAAAAGCGCTTTTGTACTTTGTTAATATTGGGAAATTTAAATTTGAGATAGATCAGAAAGCCGAGATAGAGAAAGCCATAGCCTCCATCAGCTACGATCATGGCAAAGAAGAGGGCGAAAAACCAGAACACCCATCCAGAAGGGTCCTTGTCCATGGAACCTGGAACCTCGTAGATGAGCACGAGATCTTCCCCAATAGAATTGACGCCTTTGTTTTCCATGTAGGTCGGAACGCGTTCGTTTTCTTCAACGGGAATCGATTCGAAGTGTACCGCCAACCCCTCTGTAATCTCATCCAACAGATGGACTTTGTTTTTGGGAATCCAGGCCTCTACGGCAAAAAGAGAGTGCTCTATGGGGAACGCGACATCTCTTTTTGCATGGAAGAGGTGGTAGTCATTGAGCCTTTCAAGCAGGGCAGAATGTAAAAAGTCGATATGCCCGGCGAACCCTTTAAGCTCCGCATCGAGCTGATTGAGCGATTCTTTGACAAAATTGAGATGCGTTTGCAGCTCGCCTAGCGGCCTATCGATGCGCATTTCGATCATGTCGGGATAGTGCTTTACTTTAGGGTTGATGGCGATAAAGTAGTCGAGGTCATATTCTGTTCCGATGTAAAGAATGTCATCGGAAAATTGCATCGTTTTGCTCTTATCGCTTTTCATGCAAAAGAACTGGATCTCTCGCTTTCCCTCCTTTTCGATAAAGTCGATATCGTCCATCGAAAAATCGCCAAAGGGGGCGACCCTGGCAATTTCCGCCTCTAAAAGCCTCTTTTCCTCTGCGAGTTTTTCCACTTCCTCTTTTAACTCGATGATGCGCATTGCGAGCTCATCGGCAAAGCTGAGATCTCCTCTATCGGTGTAGGCAGAGCGCAAAGGGAGCTTGCGCAGGATGCGCATCGCGAGGGCGAGGTGCTGGACCTCTTGCGGAACTTCCACGTGTTTTCGCGCAGAAGGAGAAATAAATTCTATCGCGCCCTTTTCTTGGGCCCGAGTAAAAAAAGTGTCCAGGTCCTCTTTTGCGCCGATGATTACATATTTTTTCACGTCGATGATCATCGTTTTTTTTCCTTGTTGCGCTGCAGGATTTTATTTTTTGCCACTTTGCTCTGGCAGACCGCAGCCAGTTGCTGATCTCCTAAAAAGATTTTAATTTTCTTGATGCTCTCCACAGCTCTGGGGATCAGTATTTTCTCAAAGAGGTTGACGCGGATGGAGACGTCGCGGAGTTCTTTTTCCAACGCCTGCTTCTTCTCTTCGACGATGCGTATTTTTTCCCGCACGACGATGAGCTCTTTAATCCGGGCAATGGCGGATTCAAACCAAAAGGGAGAATCAAACAGGGAATAGGCGGCAGTTTCGAAAATGATGTCTTTAAAGAGGGGGATATCGACTCCGGCAATGTTTTCATGGAGTGTGTCGACGTGCTGGATATTGGTTGCGGAAAAGATATCCGCAACGCGCCTGTCGGTAAGCAGTGCGGAAAATTTGGCTACCTTTTCTTCCGCCACGGAAAACTCCTCTTTAAGCAAGTCGATTTCCGCCTGCGCCTGGATGACCTCCATCTGCAGCAGAGATTTCTTTAACTGCAGCGTGGGAAGATACTTTTGTAGGCGGCCCAGCTTAAGCTGATGCAGGCGCAGCTCTGTTTTGGTGAGTTTAACGTCCGCCACGCGCTCCCCTATCTAGGCCAATATTTATCAATGAGGGACTGCTTGATCCCTACTTCATGCTTTTCAAAGCATTCGGCCAGCATCTTCCATCCCAAGTCGAGAGCGCTCTCCAAGGCGAGATTGACCTGCAGGTTCATCATGCGCTTTTCAAATAACGAGGAAAAATGCAGTAACTTTTCGTCCCAGCGCGAAAGCTTGAATCCCATGCTCTGCCTCTCACGCGCTTTCTTGGAATCGGCGTACAGGCGTATTTGCGCGTTGGCGATATCGCCGTGGTCCTCGCGCGTCACCTTTCCGATCACGAGCTGTTTTAAGCGCGACAGCGAGCCAAACGGGTCGATGCGTCCTCCGTTTAAGTAGAATTGCCCCTCGGTAATATACCCTGTATTATCGGGAATGGGGTGGGTGACGTCTCCGCCGGGCATCGTGGTCACTGAAATGACCGTGATCGACCCGCTGCCATCGATGTCGACCGCCTTCTCATAGCGCGCGGCGAGGTCGGAATACAAAGAACCGGGGTATCCGCGGTTGGAAGGCACTTGGTCCATCGTAATGGCAATTTCTTTAATCGCATCGGCAAAAGCCGTCATATCGGTAAGTAGGACGAGAACGTTCTTATCGTGCGTGGCAAACTTTTCCGCACATGCAAGCGCCATATCGGGAACGAGGATACATTCCACGGCGGGATCTGTGGCGCAGTGGATGAACATCACCGTCTTGCTCAAAGAGCCCGATTTTTCTGCGTTATCGATAAAGGCCTGATAGTCGTCAAAGCGCAAACCCATCCCTCCGATGATGACGACATCCGCATCCGTCTGATTCGCGATGCGCATCAAAAGAGCATTGTAGGGCTCACCGGCAACCGAAAAGATGGGGATTTTCTGCGAACGCACCAAGCAATTAAATACGTCGATCATCGGAATGTTTGTGCGCACCAACTCCCTGGGTATGATGCGGCGCACCGGATTGAAGGAGGGCTGTCCAATATCGATATGCTCTCCCATGAGAGCTGGTCCATTGTCAATGGGCTCGCCTACCCCGTTGAGGCGCCTTCCGAAGAGAGAGTCGCTGCAGATGGCCTGCATCTGGCGATTCAAAAAAGTCACACGGTCATTGGTAGCGATGCCTCGCGTATTTTCAAAGCACTGCAGAGTAACGACATCCCCTTCGATGCGCAATACAGAGGCATAGGTGCTGCGTCCATTTTGCTTATGCACACGGGAGAGCTCGCCCAGGCTCACTCCCTCGGCAATGACGGTAATCAAATTCCCCCGCATATCGACTATGCGATCGTACATTTTTTTCATCTTTTTACCTTAGCTGCGTGTTCGATTCTCTTTTCAATGGCCCCTAGAGCCTCAAAATAGCGTTCGGATTTAAATGGCATGAAATTCATGTTCTTAAGTTCGTTTTGCAGCTCGAGCAAGTAAGATCTAGCCGCATCGCGCGAATCGAAGTGGAATTCTGCATCGAAGATTCTGTTAATCATTTGGAAGAGATGCACCTGGCGCTCTAAAGAACAGTAAGCGTCTTCTTTATCGAAGGCATTTTGCTGCAGGTAAGAAAATTCATAGAGCTCCGACTTGAGATAGGTGATCATGTCTTTTAAAGAGATCCCCTCCTCTCCCACTACTTCCATGCGTTTTCCAATTTCATCGCCGTCGCGCAAGATCTTTTCAGCCAGCTGCACCATCTTCCCCCATCCCGAGACGCGCTCCTCGAGTTCTTTGCCCACATCTGTAATATACTTGCTCCAGGAAATCAAAGGATCGACAGCGGGATAGCGCCGCGCATCGGAGCGCGCGCGTGAAAGGCCTAGGAAAGCCCCGACGGCGGAAAGAGTGGCCTGTGTGACGGGCTCTTCAAAATTTCCCCCAGCCGGAGAAACCGTCCCTCCAATAGTCAGAGAGCCGGTTTGATCATTTTTGAGAAGAATAACGCCTCCCCTTTCATAAAAGGCGGCAATGCGCGAGGCGAGATAAGCCGGAAAGGCCTCATCGCCGGGAATCTCCTCCAGGCGCCCCGACATCTCTCGCATCGCCTGCGCCCAGCGCGACGTCGAATCAGCCAGAAGCAGAATATCCAGCCCCATTTGCCGATAGTATTCGGCAATCGTAGCTCCCATGTAGATCGAGGCTTCGCGCGCAGCAACCGGCATGGAGGATGTGTTGCAGACCATCACCGTGCGATTCATCAAGGGCTCATTGGTATGCGGATCGTTGAGGTGAGGAAAGGTGCGGAGCACTTCCACAACCTCTCCAGCCCTCTCTCCGCAGGCGACGATGACGACGATATCGACAGCTGCGTACTTGGAAAGGTGATGCTGCAAGACCGTTTTGCCTGCGCCAAAGGGACCTGGCGAACAGAACGTCCCTCCTTTGAGGATGGGAAATTGCGTGTCGACGATGCGAAGCCCGGTGTCCATCATGCGGCTGGCTTTGATTTTCTCCCCTTCGATCAAGGGCACTTTGACGGGCCATTTTTGCACCATGGTAAAACTATGTTCGACGCCCTTTTCATCCACACCTTTGGCCACCACTGTGTCAATTGTATAGGAGCCTGGTTTGATCACCCACGTCACTTTATAACC
The DNA here is from genome assembly GCA_036493355.1 of Rhabdochlamydiaceae bacterium. GTDB lineage: Bacteria > Chlamydiota > Chlamydiia > Chlamydiales > Rhabdochlamydiaceae > JABDFI01. The sequence goes on along the minus strand of DASXPV010000060.1, from coordinate 56,568 downwards.
GTCAAACAGGGTAAAGGGAATCATGATTTGATGATGGAAGCGCCCTTCCATCGTGTAGCCTAAGCTATCTCCTCGAAAGAGAGTCTCTCCGATTTGGGCCGTAGGGTGATAATCCCAGTGACGCTCTCGATCCAAAGGAGTGAGATAGATGCCCCTCGAGAGAAATAATCCTGTGGCCTTGGCCACCTCTTCTAGAGGATTTTGCAGCCCGTCCACGATGGCAGAGAGCAGCCCTGGGCCAAGCTCTGCTTCGAGCAAATGCCCGGTAAAATCCACCGGCGTGTTTAATTTGACACCCCTTGTATCTTCAAAGACCTGCATTTTTGCGATATCGCCGACAATCTCGATCACCTCAGCTTTCAACAGGGAATCGCCACCAAGGCGCACCATCGCCACCTCGCCTTGCTGTATGTTTCCTTGAAAGGCGACATGGAGTAGATTTCCAAAGGCCTTAATAACCTTTCCAGTCCCGATGGACCTAGATTTTGAAGTGAACGCTTCTTTCATGTCTGGTTTTAACCTATTTTGAAGGTGTCTAAAATCAATTTTCCTTTCTCTTCATCAAGCTCGAGTATATATTCGACGATCATCAGTTTTGCCATATAGGCAAGTATCTGATCGATAGTAAACTGTTCTCTTTCCGCCATTTCCTCTATTTTCTTAAATCGGTATTCGGCAAACACTCTATTTTCCAACCAGGGATCTCCGTAGCAGCTGGCGAGGAGATCTTCCAACTCCTTATATTCTTCGGGAGGCTCATACCGCTCGGCGTCTTTTTGCGCGATGATCTGCGCGATGAAGGGATCGTTCATGTCTTCAAACTGCAGCTCTTTAACGACATCGCGCCCTAAGCGCTTAGCCCTCAAAGCCAATAAGACCAGACGCGACTGCCTCTCAAAAATAAGATAATCTTTTAAAAAACCCGAAGCTTTGGGGATCTCGTTGACAAAATAAGCAGAGAGGAGACCCGTGAAATTCCGTATGCGCTCGGAGACCTTTTCGAATTGATCCAAAAAGTCAAACACATACTCGGGAAGAATATTTTTAATGAGCAGCGCCTCATCGAGCTGCTTTTCATTTAAATTGCCATGAGGATCGATTCTCTCTTCGAGAAGAAGAAAGCGGATATTATTAATATCGACAAAACAGCGCAGCACTCGCGTCTTTTCCAAATCTTCCCGTGTCAAGCTAATTTCCAAATTGGCCGCAAGCTTTTCAAAGGAGAGCTCAGGCTTTTCACTTAAGGAAAGCGGAGGCAGCGAGGGTACTAAATAGTAGTAATTTTTCATTAAGACCTAAGCAAAAAACATATCTCGGAAGTCCTTTCGGATATATCCGGAAACAAGCTCTTTAAGAGCGGCATCGGACACATCGATGGTGATGTTTTTATCATGAAGTTTAACCTCGATCCCGCCTGACAAAGGACCGATTAGCACGCTTTTTTCCTTAAGCTTTTCCACCCACTCCTTTCCCAGCATCTCATTGACCTCGCGTGCGGGAACCGCAGCGGGAATGTAGACGCTTAAATCCGCTTCGACGCCCTCCTTCTCGATAGCGTGGATCGCAGCCATAATCAAGCGCGAGAGCACCTGAGGCGATTGCGTACTCTTAACAATCAGCTCGGAAAGCTCCTGGTTCAACAACTTTGACTCGATGTTCTGTTTCAAGGATTCGAGCGCTTGCTTGCAGGCTTGATGCAAAGACGATTGAAAAATATTTTTTTGGCGATCGATTTCTTGCCGCGCTTCTAAGTGGAGCTGCTCAATGTTTTTCTTCGCCTCTTCTATTAAGCTTTCCGCTTGCCTTCGCGCATCGAGAATAATTTCTTCCGCCTCGTGCTTGGCGGGCTCGAGGGTTTCTCGCCTTAAGACGTCGCATATTTTCTTAACCTTTTCTGATCCCGCTGCTTCTTTCATGGAATACCTTCTTTTAGACAGTCCCTGCATTATGCCACACATAATTTATTGATTTTATGAGGATATTTTTCAATCGAAATTTTCAAGAGATGTCCATCAAAATTTTTTATTTTATTTATCTCGGAAAAATTATAAACTCTCCCGCTGCAAAATTCTAATCAATTGAGGTTTTAATGAGTAACGCAGTTCAATTCCATTCTTATCAAAAACACCCTAGACCTACTTATGTACCCATTCTCAAAAAACTCACTTGCGATATGCTCGAAAGCAGACGAGTGCTACTAGACGTAGTATTTACTAAAGCAGATCGGACCTGCAAAGAACATTTTGCGCGCTATTCCGTGGTGTTGAAAAATCTAAAAAGTTTTGTAGAAACAGTTACAAAACAAAATACCCGACTTGCCTCAAGTGCTAGCACCAGTCTCCCTATTAGAAATCTAGACTTAGAAACAAGAAATATTGAAAAGCACTTGAAAAGCTACGAAGGTTTCTTTAATGAATATGCACAACATAAGTTCTTTATTGCGCTGCTAAAAACAGACTTGAGTTTTGTTTCACCGATTCCACTGCCCGCAAAACAAGACGGCTTGAATCCTTTATTTGAACTGGAAATTACCTTACTTAATAGCATCACTGCTCACCAACACCAAATACTTGAAACGCATCTGGCGCAAGCGAATAAACTTAAGAGAGATGTAGCCCAACAAATGATTATTTATAACTCTCAGGAGAAGGCAATTCTTGCAATTTTACAAGCTTCCGAACCCACATCCCCTCCTTTAAAATCTTGCGCTGGGCCTAGCGAAAAAAGTGCAAGTTTGCCCCCGCCTTCTACCTCCTCTTCCTCAAGCAGCAGTTCAAGCAGTTCGTCGAGCACCTCCTTTTCCAGCCACCTCTCTTCTACAGCTCCTCCTTTTATACCCTTGTCCACCCAAATTCCTTCAACTAACAGCTTGCATCCCCCGCATCACGGATCGCACCCTCCTAAACAAAGTAGATCCTGGCTCCCACCACAATCGGTTTTGCAGTCCACTTCCTTTGGGCAATACTGCACCTCAGGAAGTCTTGATCCCTGGAGGAATATTTCTCCCCACCAAACGTATGGTGCGCCTGTGCATTATGCTCCTAATACACAGCAAACAGCACCCTATCCTCTCCCTCTTCCGAGGCCGCTTGTCTCTTATCCTGCAGTATTCGTACCTGCCACTGGGTATTCTTTGCAGCCACAAACCCTATTGACCGGAAGCTTTTCTTAGTCGGGAAAAAAAATTTTAATTTTATGTTTATTTTTTTGGGGAAATGTGTAAAATTTTTTTTCTTCAGTTAACGCAGTCCGCCAAACCAGGAGGTTAATATGGCTTCAGTTGGAAGTACCACTAGCACATCCGCTGGATATAAAACATCCGAAGTAACACTACATACCCCTAAAACGCCGATCGGACCTGAATCGGTATTGCCTCTTCAAGAAGAGGTAGTGCCTCAAGTCTCGCTAGACACACGCCGTCATTACATTAATGCGCTATCTCAAAATACCGATGCGATTTGCAAAAGCTTTTTTGCGAAGAATAAAGATCTGAGACAAAACATTGAAACTTTAACAAAAACAGTTACAAGTACATACAAAGAATTTGCTGAAAAAGCATCCACTAACTTGCGCATTAATAACATCGACGCAGAAAAAGTAAAAGTGGAACAACAAGCTGCGGAATGGCATAGATATCATGAGGAATATGAAAAAATAAACGAACTCATGAGAAATACGACCAGAGATCAAGCCTTTTTTGCTCCTATGGTACGAAATAATATACAATGGACTAGAATTGAATCACACTCTAGCCTTTTTGCCATAATTGTCGCTTCGGATGATTCCAATTTTATTGCACATAAAATTGTAACAACTCATCTTGAACATTTACAGAAATTTAAAGAAGACATTAAAGCTGTACTAAATCTTTGCGAAAGAGATGTGAATGTTCTTTATTGGACTGTTATAGGAAATAATGGAATACCCTGGGGATACGTCTCATACTTCGGAATCAATCCTTTCGGAAACAATATGCCCGCAAAATTCCCCAATCCCGCTGCGGAAAAATCAAAACAAGCAGCTAAATCAAAGAGTGAATCCTTCTCAGGCAGCTCACCATCCTCTATCAGTTCTACCACCCCGTCTATCACTAGCGGCAGCTCACCATCCTCTATCAGTTCTACCACCCCGTCTATCACTAGCAGCAGCTCACCATCCTCTATCAGTTCTACCACCCCATCTATCACTAGCGGCAGCTCACCATCCTCTATCAGTTCTACCACCCCGTCTATCACTAGCGACAGCTCACTATCCTCTAGCAGTTCTAGCACCCCGTCTATCCCTATCGACAGCTCACTATCCTCTAGCAGTTCTAGCACCCCGTCTATCCCTATCGACAGCTCACTATCCTCTAGCAGTTCTAGCACCCCGTCTATCCCTATCGACAGCTTATCATCCCTTAGCATAACTTCTTCAAACACTCTAGTTCCTGATATTGAGAAAGGCCTTTTCAGCGAACTTTATGTTTTAGAAAATGAAGAGTCGATTAGGTCAAAAGAAGAACTAGAAGCTCCTTTTGTGGCATCATCATCTTCTTCATTCAGCACAACATCATTCAGTTCCTCAAGCGACTCCGCTGAACCCAATTCACCTAGCTTGACAACTGTTATGAAAAATTCCACCGTTACAGGAGGACCTCCTATATTAGAACTAACTGGTACAGGACGGACAAGCACGCTGAAAAAAGCAAGAGAACCAACTCTATCTTCTACAAATATTCCACCAAAACCAAGCTCTGATAAACCCAAAAACGTGAAAATTAAAGATCAAACTTAAATAAATATGATATAGGGTGGGGATCGAGTTTTACGCTCACTCCCCTCCTTTTTTAAAAATGATTCTTGAGACCATTGCCTGAAAGTGGCATGTTGTGATATGTTCTCATTAAAATTTTTATGCGAGAGTTTGCGATGTTGAGACGACTAATGCTTCTTGGCCTAATTACTCTATTCGCGCAAGGGTTTGGAAGCGATGATATCAATCAATATCGAAGAGAAACGGATGCCTTGTGGCGTCGCGGCGCAGGCTCGGAAGATGGCGCCTTTACCGCGATCAGCCTTTCCATGTTGGGATGGGGAGTAGGCCTTGCAGCCGGTATTGGCATTCTCGCCTCTGTCTTGCATCAAAGCACAGCTTCGCATGCACACACGGAAACCGGCGTCTGCTGCCATTAAAATAACGATGCACTTTATCTTTTCTATTCTCTTATTCTCTTTTGCTGCTGCATTTTGCGAAGAGGCACCAATCGAGGAATCTTCTGCTGTTGAAACCCAGGACGCTTTAACAGAAGAATGCGCCCCTATTCCGGAAGAGAGCGAACCTTTTTGCTATTTTATTCCTCCTAAAGGCTGGGCGATGGCAGAGCCTAATCTTTTAGGGCCGCAAGTTAAAATGGCTTTTGTGAAGATCGACAAGAAAAGGAAATTTTGCCCCTCCTTGAATCTGGCCATTGAAAAAGTAGAAGGGGGCTTAAACGCCTATCTCAACGATGTTAAAGTCATCCACGAACAGGATCGAAAAAATCACTGGAGAAAATTAGGGAAAGTGCACACCTTGGCAGGGGAAGCGCAATTGACGGAAATCGACACATCTTCGCATATGGGAGCAGTGCGCATGCTACAATTAATCCTGTTAAAAGAAGGCCGCGCCTACATCCTCACCGCAGCTGCCCTCAAAGAGGATTTTTGCGACTTCTATCAGGAATTTCAATCCGCTTTCCGCTCTTTGACAATTTCTGAGAAAAAAACCTCATTGCCTAATTAAAGCATTCCACCTAAAATACTTCTTATAGCTATAGGATTTTAATTTTTATGAAAAGATTAGTTGGCCTTTTGCTCGTCGTTTCTGTTTCCCTCTATTCTGCTCCCCTTAAAGCGGATAGTTATGGCGATGATTCTTCCCCGGACACTCCCTGCGCTGTGATGCCTGAACCAACAGAACAGCGAGCCTTAGAAGAACAAAATGCCTCTTGGGAACAAAATGCCATTCAAGATCAAACCAGCGGCGATCAAGGTGAGAGTGAATATACCCAAGTCGACACGGGCAATTACAGCGACCAGGAAACTCTTGTCTCTTCGGAAACGCCCGAGCACGTCAAGCATGCCCGAAACAAGCGCTGGCAGAATATCCTCATCGCGGTTGCTGCTGTAGCTGTTGCGATCACTGCTCTCATTCTCGTGCATCAAAACCAAGGACATAAGTCCAAGTAAGCCTCACATGCGCCTGGCGATCCTTTTAGTTTTCTTGCTTTTTTCCTGCAGCAGGCAAAGCAATTGGTCGCATGAGCGCATTTATTCCAACTATTCGGAATTTTCCTATGGCAAAGTAGCTCACTACGCCAAAAATCCCATACACGAGCTCGATCTGGAATTTGTCCGCACGGCTGAGCAGATCAAAGCCTACATCGTGGTGCATTCCATCTGTCCTTCGTGCGCTTCCAAGAAAATGCCCGTTCGCATTGAGATCGAGGGAACAACCACTATCTGCGATGCCGATCAGCTCGACGGAGGACAGCGGCTTATCCTCCCAGAAAGCACTGCGAACATGCTCATCGAAGCCTTTGGAGATAAAAAAACGGTCAACATTTCTATTCCCGGATACCGCTCCTCTATTGAGGGAGAGGACTTTGAAAAGCAGTTTGGCAAAATGCAGCGCTCCTCTCTGGAAAACCCCTTTCGCCTTCCCTTTTAAAATTAGGGGAGATATAGTAAGGATTATCTGTAATCTTCTAAAGGACGCGAGACCGTGAATAAACTCGATCAACTTAAAAAATTAACCACGATCGTCTCGGACAGTGGGGAATTTGAGGAAATCAAGAAGTACCATCCTACGGATGCCACCACCAACCCTTCGCTTATCTTAGCCGCATCTACCAAACCTGAATACCAATTCCTTATCGAGGAAGCGATCCAATCAGGCAAAAAAAGCGCACAACAAAAAAAAGATATCAAAGATGCTATTTTGGATAAGGTGTTTGTAAATTTTGGCTTGGAAATCCTTAAAATTATACCTGGACGTGTTTCCACTGAGGTAGACGCGCGCCTCTCCTTTGACGTCAATGGCAGCATCCAAAAGGCGCGGCACTTTATTTCTCTTTATGAGGCGGCCGGGATTTTACGTGAGAGGATTTTGATCAAATTGGCCTCCACGTGGGAAGGCTTCAAAGCTGCCGAGATACTCGAGCGCGAAGGTATTCATTGCAACATGACTTTGTTGTTCAGCCTCCCTCAAGCCATCGGATGCGCGCAAGCCAAGGCCACGCTTGTCTCCCCTTTTGTCGGACGCATATTGGATTGGTATAAAAAGAGTGAGGGAAAAGAATCTTATCCTCCTGTGGAAGATCCGGGAGTGATATCCGTCACGCACATTTACAACTACTACAAAAAATTTGACATCAAGACACAGATCATGGGAGCTAGCTTCCGCAATACCGATGAGATTTTAGAGCTCGCCGGCTGCGATCTTCTCACCATTGCGCCCAAATTCCTCGAAGAGCTTCAAAAAGCCCAAGGAGACGCGCCGCGCAAACTAGATCCTCACGCCGCCAAGCAGATGCCCATCGAACCGATTGCACTAGATGAAAAAGCTTTCCGCTGGCAGCTCAACGAAAATGCCATGGCCACGGAAAAGCTGTCCGAAGGAATACGCGTGTTCGCAAAGGACATCGTTAAGCTCGAAAAACTCATCGAGCAAAGGCTATAGTTATACCAATTACGATTATTTTTTGGATTGGTATTACTCGAGGCGTCCGAGCCCCTTTTCGCGGCTTTTGTTAAATAAAAATATAAGCAGCAATGCTGTTAGAAAAAGATAAAGGACATTCAACCCTATGCTCATAAGAAACATGCGCATGGGAAAGGTCCCCTGTTGGACAACACTGCGCATACCTTCGAAGATATAGGTCATGGGAAGGGCATAGGAAATGGCATGCCCCCAAGCGGGCAGTGCGGCAACAGGATAGAAAACAGCGCAAAAGGGTGAAAACAAATAGGGCGTCAGCCACGCGAGAGTCTCCATGCGCTGTCCAAAGTAGATTAAAATCGAGGCGCTTAAGAACCCGATAAACCATCCTGAAAGAACCAGCGAGGCGCAAAAGGGCAAAAAGGCCCAACCCAGGGAAAAAATATTTAAGGCGTACAGGATCCAGACCACAATCGCCCCAAACGAGATGGTAATTGTGATCTTAAAGAGGCCGGTGAGCATGATGGCAATACTCCACTCGCTCAATTTGAGTGGTGTGGAAAAGAGGTTGATGAGATTGCGGTTCCAAAATTCCTGCAAAAGATTAACGGCGACCTCGTAATAGCTGCGCCAGACAATTTGCCAGAACACAAGACCTGTTAAGATCACTAGCGCAATGTTGGGGATCTCATTTTCATGGTGTTGAATCCATACGCTGGTCACGCCCCATAAGATAATTTCCAAAGCGGGCCAGAAGATTAAATCGCTTAAAGTCTCTACCTTGGCAAAGATGTAATAGTAGCGCAGAAAAACAGCGGAAATTCTCTTCCAGCTCATAGCTTTTCCTCTAGTGCACTGTGGAGAAAGTAGTCTTCGAGCGTCGGCTGGCGTATTTCAATGTGCGTGTAAATAACGCCCGCCTGCGCCAGCACGCTGAGCAAAATCGCAATTTGCTCTTCGTCGAGGTCGAATGCGATGCTGCGGTGCTCTGTCTTGCAGGAAAGATTTAATGCCTGGGCAATCGAAAGAGTGCGCTTCATTCCATCGCCCACTTGCAAGGTCACTTTGCAGATGCCTACGCTTTTGGCAAGCCTTTCTGGAAGATCGTCTGCGATGATCTTGCCATTTTTCATAAAAAGGACGCGGTCGCATACCTCGGCCACCTCCGCCATATTATGCGAGGTGTAGAGGATGGAAATGCCGTGACGGTCTCTTTGTTCCAAGACAAACTGCAGAACATCTTTCGCAACGTCCGGGTCTAAAGAGGCAGTAGGCTCATCCAGCAGAACGATCTGGGGATGGATCATAAATGCCTTGGCGAGCATCAGACGGGTCACCTGCCCCGCGGAGAGCTTGGCCAAGGGCATTTTCTTCTTATGCAAAATCCCAAAGCGCTCGAGAAGCGTATCTGCAAAGCGAATGTCTTCATCTGATAATCCATAGAGTCTGCCAAAAACTTTAAGATTTTGCTCCAACGTCAGTTTCCAAGGCAAGCTCACATAGGTGCTGGCAAAAGCGACTTTATTGAGAATCTCGGAGCGATGCGCAAAAAAATCCTTGCCGAAGTAAACGATGGAGCCCGACGTGGGCTTTAAAGTGCTGAGAAGCATTTGGATTGTCGTCGTCTTCCCCGCGCCATTAGCGCCAAGCAGCCCTAAGATCTCTCCTTTTTGTAAATCAAAGGAGATGCCTTTAACAGCTTCAAACGGCGTTTTTCCATAGAACACCTTTTTCAGATTGCGCACTGTGAGAACATATTCGGCAGGCATATTTTGAAGAGATAAAAACTAGATACACAATAGTTTACATGATAACACATTAAGAAAATAACAGCAAATAAAAAACCCGTTTCAGTACGTACTGAAACGGGTTTTTTTAAATGTGTTAAGGATTAATCAGCAAAAGAAAATTCGAGTTCTTGCTCGCTTTCCCTATCGATGAATTTCAAGACGCGCGATCGATATTGGTCAAAACCGGTTCCCCCTGGAATTAAATGTCCCGTAATAATATTGGATTTAAAATCGAGAAGATAATCTGTTTTGCCCTCGCAAGAGGCGTCTGTTAGCACACGCGTGGTCTCCTGGAAGGAGGCCGCTGAGGTAAACGATTCCGTTCCCAAGGAAGCTTTGGTAATCCCCAGAAGAACGGGAGCTGCTTGGGCAGGCCGTCCGCCCTCGTCGATAATTTTGCGATTCGTACGATGGAACAGCTTTTTATCTACATCTTCGCCATATAGGAAGATAGTATCGCCCGGATCGGTGACACGCACTTTTTGCAGCATCTGGCGCACGATAATTTCAATGTGCTTATCGTTAATGTCCACACCCTGCAAGCGATAGACCTCCTGCACTTGATTGACGAGGTACTTTTGCAGCTCGCGAACCCCGCAGATATCCAAGATCTCCTGTGTGACTACGAGTCCATCAGTGATCTGCTGTCCTTTGATGACATAATCTCCGCGTTGAACGATCAAGTGTTTGGTCAGAGGGATAAGATGCTCTTCTTCCATGCCGGACACCTCATCACGCACGATGACAATGCGTTTGTTCTTTTGAACGCCTCGGAAGTCCACGATTCCATCGATTTTAGCAATCTCAGCCGCGTCTTTGGGACGGCGTGCTTCAAAAAGCTCGGCAACGCGCGGCAATCCGCCGACGATATCTTTCGTCTTGATCGCACCGCGCGGAAGGCGCGCCAGCAGCATACCGGCAGAGACGAATTGCCCTTCTTGCACTGAAATGTAAGCGCTGGAAGGAATCGCATACGTACCGACAAGCTCCGAGTAATCGGCATCGGCGTAGATGACGATCTGCGGGTGCAGCTCGCCACGGTGCTGCTTCACGATCAGCTCAGTCTGACCCGTTTGCTTATTGACTTCGCGCTGCGTGGATATCCCTTCGACGAGGTCCTCGTATTTGACGTAACCTGGACGCTCGCAAATGATCGGGATGTTGTGCTGTTCCCAATGCCCGATCTTGGTCTTCTTCTTCACTTTAGCACCGTCGGGGAGCAAAATGCGCGTTCCCAGCTCAACAGTGAATGTTTGCAAAGGTTCGATAGAGCGGGTGCTGAGCAGTTTTTTATACTCTTCCAGGTTGCGCCCTTCATCGCGCACAATGTGCAGCGAACCATTCTTGTTCAGGGCAAGCCATATTCCCTCCTCGTTCTGCACAGTGCGCAGAGCGACGTAGATGAGCACGCCATCGTGTTCGGAGACAAGCTCCGGGCTCACGCTAGCAGAGGCGATACCACCCGTGTGGAACGTTCTCATCGTAAGCTGTGTTCCCGGTTCGCCGATCGATTGCGCGGCAATCGTGCCGACAGCCTCGCCGATGCCGACGAGATTCCCCGTAGCTAGATTAATGCCATAGCATTTAGCGCAGACACCGCGGCGCGCTTCACAAGTCAGCGTAGAGCGAATGCGCACGCTTTCAATTCCCGCGTCATCAATGATCTCAGCTTGATGAACGGAGAGGAGATCCCCTGCTCGGGCAAGCACTTTAGTATAATCACCGGGCTGGCGCAAAGCGTCGCACACGGCGCGGCCGTAAATGCGGTCTTTGATGGGAAGAAGCTCTTCCTGGCCTTGCTTAATAGCCCCGACATCGATGCCGTTGAGCGTTCCGCAATCCTCTTCAGTGATGATGACCTCTTGGGCAACGTCGACAAGGCGGCGCGTCAGATATCCCGAGTCCGCCGTTTTTAACGCCGTATCCGCAAGACCTTTGCGCGCACCGTGAGAGGAAATGGAATATTCCAATACGCTCAATCCATCGCGGAAACTGGAGGTAACGGGAGATTCGATAATCTCTCCTGAGGGTTTAGCCATCAGTCCGCGCAAGCTGCCAAGCTGTTTTACCTGAGAGCGGTTACCGCGTGCGCCGGAATCCATCATCAACCAGAGCGGATTGAGCTCACCATCCCTCACCTCGCTGATGAGTTTAAAGAGCTCTTCCGATAGCTGATCGGAAACGGCAGTCCAAATGCTAATGATTTTGGATTTTCTCTCGCCGTCGGTAATAATACCGTCTTCGTATTGCTTCATGACGACTTCGATGCGCTTGTACGCCTCTTCGATCACCTTGCCCTTATCCGGAGGGACGCGCACGTCGCACACTCCCATGGAAAGCGCAGACTTGGTCGCTTCGGCAAATCCCAAATTCTTTAAATTGTCCAAGAAGCGAACGGTGCCTTCCAGGCCTACCCGCTTATGCGTCTCCATGACGAGCTCGCTCATTTTCTTTTTGCGCAAGCTGTAGTTCTGGAATCCAAGCTCTTTGGGAACAATTGTATTAAAGAGCACGCGGCCGGGAGTCGTTTCAATGATGCCGCTTTCTAGGCGCAGTTTGATCTTTTCATGGATGCGCAGTCCGCGACCGAGGTCATCGCGGCGACTGCCTTCTTGCTCGGAATCCCCTTCGCCCCAGTTAAAGCTCTGTCCGGCGTTTAGCGCTGTGAGTACCTCTTCCATGCTGCCAAAAATTTTCGTCTTCTTGCCATGCTCTTCAGGAATATAAAGCGGATCTAGCATCAGATAGTACAGACCCAAAATCATATCCTGCGATGGAACCGCAGACGGTCGTCCTGAGGAGGGCAGGAAAATGTTGTCCGGCGCCATCATCAGCAATTTGGCTTCTAACTGCGCCTCAATGGAAAGAGGCACGTGTACAGCCATCTGGTCGCCGTCGAAGTCCGCGTTGAAGGCTGTACAGACCAGCGGGTGGATGCGGATCGCTTTTCCTTCGATGAGTACAGGTTCGAATGCCTGAATGCCCAAACGGTGTAGCGTCGGAGCGCGGTTGAGCAAAACGGGATGGCCTTTAATGATCTCATCAAGCACATCCCACACTTCAGGGGCTTGCCTTTGAATCATCTTTTTCGCTGAACGGATAGTATATACGTAGCCAAGATCCTTTAAGCGCTTAACAATAAAGGGTTCGAAAAGCTCGAGGGCCATTTGTTTGGGGAGGCCACACTGGTTGAAGCGCAATTCAGGACCGACGATAATCACCGAGCGTCCAGAATAGTCGACCCTTTTACCTAATAAGTTTTGACGGAAGCGCCCCTGTTTGCCCTTGAGCATCTCAGAGAGCGATTTCAAGGGGCGGTTGCCCGCGCCCATGACGGGATGTCCGTGGCGTCCGTTGTCAAAGAGGGCGTCGACCGCCTCTTGCAGCATGCGCTTTTCATTGCGCACGATGACATCAGGCGTTTTGAGCTTTAAAATGGACTTCAAACGGTTGTTTCTATTGATGACGCGGCGATACAGATCGTTTAAGTCTGATGTTGCAAAGCGTCCGCCGTCTAAAGGCACAAGGGGACGCAAATCGGGCGGGATGACGGGGATGCAGGCAAGCACCATCCAATCCGGGCGATTGGGTGAAGAAGTAAAGCTCTCTACGATCTTGAGGCGCTTTGCCAGCTTCATCCGCGCTTGCATCGATTTTGTCTTGCGGAGCCTGTCTTTTAAATCAACGACGAGTGCTGCGAGGTCTTCTTTTTCAAGCAGTTCGCGCACGGCCTCGCCGCCCATTCTGGCTATAAAAGCGTCGCTGCCCCATTTTTCTTGCGCATCGCGGTATTCCGCGTCGGTGAGCAACTGCTTTTTCTCAAGCGTCGTGCGGCGCGGATCGATGACGACATACTCCTCGTAGTAGATGACGCGTTCGAGATCAGTAGAAGACATGCCGAGGATGTTTCCAATGCGCGAAGGCATTGTTTTGAAAAACCAGATATGCACAACGGGCACAGCCAGATCAATATGCGCCATGCGCTCGCGGCGAACCTTGGAGAGAGTTACTTCTACGCCACATCTATCGCAAATAATACCTTTATGTTTGATCTTCTTGTATTTTCCGCAGGCGCACTCCCAATCGCGAGTGGGACCGAAAATCTTTTCACAAAACAAACCGCCTTTTTCAGGTTTGAATGTGCGGTAATTAATCGTTTCGGGTTTTTTAATCTCACCTCTTGACCATTCATTGCGTATAACGTCTTCAGATGAAATTTTAATGGTCAATTTATCAAAGTGAGTTCCCTTAAATTCTTCTTCTGCCATGAAGTTCTCCGATTATAATTTAGCTTCCGACGCACTTTCGGTGCGCACATCCAAGCACAGCCCTTGCATTTCCTTCACAAGCACGTTGAAGGATTCAGGAACACCTGCGGTCAATATATTTTCACCTTTAACAATCGATTCATAAATGCGCGTGCGGCCCGCGACATCGTCAGATTTTACAGTAAGCATCTCTTGCAGAAGGTTTGCCGCGCCATAAGCTTCGAGCGCCCACACTTCCATCTCCCCAAAGCGCTGTCCGCCCATCTGTGCCTTTCCTCCCAGCGGCTGCTGCGTCACTAAGGAATAAGGGCCGATGGAGCGCGCGTGGATCTTATCGGCAACAAGGTGGCTTAACTTGAGAATGTAAATATAGCCAACGACAACCCTGTTTTCAAAGCGCACGCCGGTCCTTCCGTCGTACAGATGAAACTTGCCATCTTCGGACAAGCCATGCTCGCGCATCATCTCCCAAATGCGGGATTCGGGGAAGCCTTCAAAAACGGGGCTTTTTACATAAATTCCCGCTTTTTTCGCAGCATATCCGAGATGCGTCTCTAAAAGCTGTCCCATGTTCATCCGCGAAGGAACGCCCAAGGGATTTAGGATGACCTCGATCGTCTGACCATTGGCGAGATAGGGCATGTCTTGTTCGGGGACGATTTTAGAAACAACGCCTTTATTTCCGTGGCGACCGGCCATTTTGTCGCCGACTTGCAATTTTCGCTTGGAGGCGACATAAACCTTCACCTGGCGGATGACGCCGGGATCCAGCTCGATATCTCCTTTGCGCGTAAATTCCACTTCCGTCTTATGCTGCGTCTGCAGTGTCTGCATGGCGACATCGAATTCCCTCATCAAAGTCTTGAGCGTGGAAAAAAACTCATTATTGCCCAAGATAAGGTCTTCCGCTTTCTCCGCTTCGAGATTTTCGAGCATATCTTGCGTAATGGTATCGCCTTCCTTGATGATGAGATCTCCGCTCTTGCGGTGCATAATCGAAGCAGGAGCCACCTCACCGAGCAAAAGAGCGCCCAGCTTTTCGTGGAATTCCAACAGCAGTTCCGCTTCTTTGGTCTTAAAGTCTTGGTGGATGTCTTTGATGCGTGAGGACTCTTCGACAAGCTCGTCATCTGTTTTCGAAAGGCGGTCGCGCCGGCTGAATACTTTGACATCCATGACGACGCCCTCTGTTCCGGGAGGAGCAGTCAAGGAAGCGTCTTTCACATCGGCAGCCTTCTCGCCGAAAATGGCGCGCAAAAGCCTCTCTTCAGGCGCAAGTTCCGTCTCAGATTTAGGCGTAATCTTGCCGACGAGGATATCGCCGGGCTTGACTTCGGCGCCAATGCGGATGATGCCATCCTCTCCGAGGTTTGCAAGCGCTTCTTCAGACACATTGGGGATATCGCGTGTGATCTCCTCTTTACCCAGCTTTGTATCCCGGGCCGTTAGTTCAAACTCTTCGAGATAGATGGATGTGTAATAGTCCTCACGGATGAGCTTTTCCGAGATGATGATCGCATCCTCGTAATTGTATCCGCACCAGGGCATGAAGGCTACCAGTACGTTTTTACCCAAGGCAACCTCGCCATGATCCGTAGACGCTCCGTCCGCAATGATATCCCCCGCTCTCACCTCGTCCCCTGTCCCGCAAATAGGCGTTTGGTTGATGCAGGTTCCCGCGTTTGAACGCATGAATTTTTTCAAAAAATAGTTCTTCTTATTAAGAGGATTGCTTTTGGCCGCCACGACGATTTTAAAACCATCAACGAATTCCACAGTTCCATCTTCTTCTGAGACAACAACAGCCCCTGAGTCTCTCGCTGTGCGCAGCTCAAGGCCTGTGCCGACAAGCGGAGAGTCCGTTTTCAACAGCGGAACAGCTTGGCGCTGCATGTTGGATCCCATCAATGCGCGGTTAGCGTCATCATGCTCTAAAAATGGAATCAAACCTGTGACGATAGAGACGAGCTGCTTGGAAGAGACGTCCATGTGCGTGGCTTTGCTCGTTTCGATCTTAAGCGATTCTCCGCGGGAGCGCGCCCAGCAGAGCGGTTCAACAAACATGTTGTGATCATCGAGCGGCGCAGAAGCTTGCGCAATGACATTTTTCTCTTCTTGGTCCGCTGTCATGTATTCGATCTCATCGGTCACAATGCCGTTGCGCACAATGCGAAAGGGCGTTTCGATGAAGCCAAACTCGTTGATTTTCGCATAGGAAGAAAGAGAGGTGATCAATCCGATATTTGGACCCTCGGGCGTTTCGATCGGGCAAATTCTGCCGTAATGGCTAGGATGGACGTCGCGCACCTCGAAGCCCGCACGCTCGCGGTTTAATCCGCCAGGGCCCAAAGATGAGAGCCTGCGCTTGTGCGTAAGTTCCGCTACTGGATTTGTCTGGTCCATGAACTGAGAGAGCTGGGAGCGTCCGAAGAAGTCTTTTAAGACTCCGGCAAGGCCCTTAGCAGAGACCACTTTTCCCGGAGTCAGAGTATCTGCCGTGAAGTCAAAGAGGTTCATCCTCTCTTTAATAATTTTTTCCATGCGCGCAAGGCCGATGCGACACTGGTTTTGAATCAATTCGCCAACCGAGCGCACGCGGCGGTTGCCCAAATGGTCGATGTCGTCGACGGTCGCGGTCTCTTCGCCTTTTTTCAGTCGGATCAAATACTTTAAGGCACCGATAACGTCTTCTTTGCGTAGGGTGACAACAACGAGATCGGTATCTTCTGTTTCAAAACCGAGTTTGCGATTTAATTTGTAACGCCCCACTCTTCCCAAGTTGTATCTCTTGGGATCAAAGAAAAGGCGCATAATGGCAGAGCGCGCATTGGATAACGTCGCGGGCTCGCCCGGACGAATTTTGCGATAAAAATCTTTAAGCGCGGATTCATAAGAGTCTGTGGGGTCTTTTGCCAGCATTTTGATGATAGGGCTGGACTCGTCAGCGTCTTCCGCGATGCGCACGGCCGCGATCCCCGCGTCTAAAATGCGCTTGAGCATGGCCGTAGTTAACTTTTCTCCTGCCTTTCCGAAAACAACGCCGCTTTGCTCGTCTACGACGTCTTCCGCTAAAATTTTTCCAACGAGCTTGGGAAAATCCTTGTCTGACTTAATTTTGACTTTAATCGTATTGAAGAATTCATCGATGATATCAGCGTCTGTGGAAAAGCCCAGAGTGCGGATGAAAGCAGTCGCGAGGATTTTGCGTCTGCGCTTTTTGCGGTCGATGTAGATGTAAATGTGATCGTTGATGTCAAAGGCCCCTTCGAGCCAGCTTCCGCGATAAGGGATGATGCGGAATGAATAAATGACAGATCCCTTCGCGTGCCTTTCCTGCTCAAAGGAAATACCCGGCGATCTGTGCAGCTGCGACACAATGACGCGCTCGGCGCCGTTGATGATAAAGGTCCCTTTTTCAGTCATCACAGGGATCGTCCCCATGTAGACTTCTTCTTCCTTAATTCCCGTCTCATCAGTTAACCGGAACTTAACCTTTAAAGTGACGTTATAAGTAATTCCACGACGGATGCACTCCTCAGGAGTGTATTTGGGCACTCCTAAACTATAGGAGATATATTCTAAAATAGTCTTCTCATCGTAAGACTTAATTGGAAATATCTCATTGAAGACTTCCTGCAATCCCATGTTGGCGCGCTCGTGCGGCAACTTGTCGGCTTGCAAAAATTCATTGTAAGACTTTATTTGAATTTCAATGAGATTAGGGAGATCAATGATCTCTTCCTTTCCACGAAAACTCACCCGTTGTGGCGGCCTTTTTAGCATTGAAGCAGCTCCTAAAACTTGATTCTTTTTTCAAAAAAAGAGGCAAGCAGAAGCTTTGTAAAGCTTCTGCTTATCAATTATAGCAAAAATAAAAAATAAATTACAGGCCTTTTAAGGTGACCTTACCACCTGCAGCAGTAATTTTTTTCGATATCTCTTCGGCTTCTGCTTTCGGCGCAGTTTTCAAATCTTTAGGCGCACCGTCGACGAGATCTTTCGCTTCTTTTAGTCCAAGCCCAGTGATTTCACGCACTGCTTTAATCACTCCGATTTTCTTATCATCGGGCGAGGGCTCCAGAGTCACTTTAAACTCTGTAGATTCCGCCACTGGAGCTGCTGCTGCTGCAGGAGCTGCCATCATCATGGGGGCTGCCGCTGCCGCTTTAACGCCCCATTTTTCCTCAAGAGCTGTTTTTAATTTAGACATGTCCAGTACACTTAATTTACTGAGCTCGTCTACTAATTGTTCCAGATTATGAGTTGCCACTGTTATACCTCGTTTTATTGATTTTCAGATTGATTTTGTTGATTTTTGTTTTCCAAACAATACAGCACGGCAGTGAGTAGAGCATCCATTACGGCTAGAGTTTGCGAAAGCGGAGCTTCCAAGACGCCCAATAACTGAGCGCGCATCTCATCTTTGCTCGGCAATTTAGAAATCTGTTCGACGTCTTGCGCAGAACACAGCGCGCCTTCAAAACGTCCACCTAAAACTTCTAGGATCTTCTCATTCTCTTCACTGAATTTATAAATTGCTTTCGTCGTGGAAAACGGATCTTCGGCTAAAAAAATAACCGCTATGTGTCCTTCCAGCGTATCTGCGCTTAACGGATAGCCCGCTTCCTGCGCAGCTTTGAGCAACACTCTCTTTTTGATAACTGCAAGAGAGCTGCCCGTTTGCGATAGCTGCTGCCGAAAGCCTGCCACTTTGTTGGGCTCCAGCTTAACATAGCGCGCGATCACCAAAGCATTCGAGGTGTTCATGCGGTTTTTAATATCATCTAATAATAATTGCTTTTCGGCTCTCATTTCTTACTCCTTGCCTCCCTGAATTTCATTAATGGAAGACAGGGCGATTTTCAGACCTGGCCCCATTGTAGAGGAGATCGCTAGTGATTTGAGATATACCCCTTTTGCAGTAGGAGGTTTAGCTTTGAGAATAGCAACCAAGAGAACGATGGCATTTTCAATGAGCTTTTCCGTCTGGAATGAAAGCTTGCCGACCAGGTTGTTAACAACGCCGTGCTTATCGGATTTAAACTCGATTTTTCCCGCTTTTACTTCAGCGATTGCTTTAGCGACGTCATTGGTAACCGTTCCCGCTTTTGGAGTGGGCATTAAGCCGCGAGGGCCTAGAATCTTACCCAATTTTCCAACATCGCGCATCATATCCGGCGTGGCTATGATGGCGTTAAAATCAGTCCAACCGTCTTTTATCTTCTCAAATAACTCTTCATTCCCAGCATAATCGGCGCCAGCTTCAAGGGCTTCCTTGACCTTATCGCCTTTTGCAATGACGACAAGGATAACGCGTTTTCCTGTACCATTCGGTAATGAGACAGTTCCACGCACTTGCTGATCGGATTTCTGGGCGTCGACGCCTGTTTTAAGCGACAGCTCCACCGATTGATCAAACTTCACCGGCGGACATTTTTTTAAAATTTCGATAGCTTCATCTAGGCTGTAAGTCTTGCTTACATCCACTGACTTCTCTATCTCCCGAACACGTTTGCTTCGACGCATCTTGTTTTTCCTTTATATTGGCGAGAAAGGGCAAACCTTGCCACTCTCCCTACCCTTCAATAATATCCACGCCCATGGAGCGCGCTGTTCCTTCCACAAGCCGCTCAGCAGCTTCATCAGAGGCAACGCGCATATCAGAGCGCTTGTTGTTTGCTATTTTTCTCACTTGCGTTCTCGTGAGCTTGCCCACTTTGTCTCTATTGGGAACTTTAGACCCCGATTCCAGCGACAATTCTTTGAGAATCATACGCGAAACAGGAGGTTGCTTAGTGACAAAGGTGAAAGTCTTATCGGCAAATACAAAGATCTCAACAGGGAGAATATCCCCGGCCTTATCTTGTGTCTTTGCATTGAATTCTTTGCAAAATGCCATAATGTTCACACCGGCACCGCCCAATGCGGGTCCAATAGGAGGCGCTGGGTTGGCCTTTCCGGCGGGGATCTGCAATTTAATCACTTTTACGAGTTTCTTTGCCATTGTGTGTTATCCTCTTAACTTACTTCCGTTTCTGTCGGCACGAGTTCTACCTGCCAAAATTCAAGATCGTCGACGCGCGTTTCGCGTCCAAATATCGATACCATGACGCTAAGCCGCCCCTTTTCGTGGAAGACGTCTGTAACAGTCCCGACGAAGTTGATGAATACGCCATCGGTGATTTTGACTTTGTCTCCCGGGGCGATGTTGTGCTTCTGCACAACTCCTTTTTTCTTTTCTTCTAAATCCTTTAAGATCTCATCGACCTCGCTTTGCGCAAGAGGGCTAGGGTGTTCTCCGCCTAAAAATCCCAACACGCCGTTAGTATTTCGCACAAACATCCACGAGTCATCCGTGAGATTCATTTTAATCAGGATATAACCCGGCCAGAGCTTTTTTTCGCTGATCCGCTGCTGTCCGCGCTTGACCTCAGCGACATTTTCCGTCGGAACGAGAATAGTCTCAATCAGCTCGCTCATTCCCTTAGCTTCGTAATTCTCCTCGATGGTCTTTTTAACTCTTTTTTCCAATCCGGAGACAACCTGAACGACGTACCATTTATGCATGTTGTGTCACCCAAAAATATAATGCACTGCAAACGAGATGAAATCCAAACATCCCTTAATGACGAGATCCGCCAAATAGATGCTAATTCCAAGAACAAAAGTGGCGCCTATGACAGCTTTTGTAGCAAACTTAAGCTCCTTCTTCGTGGTCCATGATACCTTGCGCAGCTCTTCTTTTAACGCCTGCACATATGCGAAGAAGCGCATCGTTTTCGCAGGACGAGCTGCCGATGCTTCCGTAGCTTTTGACTGGTTGAGCTTGGCGTCCATGGCACACATAGGGATTTAAGCCTTATTCTAATTATCTGTTTTTCAGCGATAGACAAATCCAGATCGAGTGCGGAGGGATTCGAACCCCCGACCGGCGACTTTGGAGATCGCTGCTCTACCAGCTGAGCTACACACCCAAACGAGGCTCTCTTACATAAGAGAGCCCTCTCTCATTACTGTATAATTTTGGATACAGTTCCTGCACCAATCGTTCTTCCGCCTTCGCGAATAGCAAAGCGCATGCCCTCTTCCATCGCAATCGGGTGGATGAGTTCTGCTGTCAGCTCGACGTTATCGCCGGGCATCACCATCTCCGTACCTTCGGGAAGAGTCACTGTTCCGGTCACATCCGTCGTGCGGAAGTAAAACTGCGGGCGGTAACCGCTAAAGAAGGGCTTGTGACGACCTCCCTCTTCTTTATTCAACACATAAATGGTGCCTTTAAATTTGGTGTGCGGCTTGCATGTTCCAGGAGCCGCGAGCACCATTCCGCGCTCAATATCTTTCTTCTCAAGGCTGCGCAGCAGAACACCGACGTTCTCTCCTGCTTGCGCCTCGTCGAGAATTTTGTTAAACATCTCAAGCCCGGTAACTACGGTATCTCTCGTTTCGCGGATACCGACGATCTGGATCTTGTCGTTAACTTTAACGCGCCCTCTTTCCACACGTCCTGTCGCTACAGTTCCGCGGCCAGAAATAGAGAAAATGTCTTCAACCGGCATTAAGAAAGGCTTATCGGTCTCGCGAACAGGTGTGGGGATCTTAGCATCCACAACTTTCATCAGCTCGTCGATTTTCTTGAGTGCTTCAGGATCTCCTTCCAACGCTTTAAGGGCAGAGCCGCGAACGATAGGCACATCTTTATACCCTTTCGCTTCAAGCAATTCTGTGAGCTCCATTTCCACTAAGTCTACGAGCTCTTCGTCTCCTTTACCAATCATGTCCATCTTGTTTAAGAAGACGACAATCGCTGGTACACCTACCTGGCGGGCGAGGAGAATGTGCTCTTTCGTTTGCGGCATTGCTCCGTCTGTTGCAGCGACAACGAGGATCGCGCCGTCCATTTGCGCAGCACCGGTAATCATGTTTTTGACGTAGTCGGCGTGGCCTGGGCAGTCGACGTGAGCGTAGTGGCGCGAATCTGTTTCATATTCGACATGTGTGGAGTTGATTGTAATTCCGCGCGCTTTTTCCTCAGGCGTATTGTCGATAGATGCGTAATCGCGGTATTTTGCTTTTCCTTTATCAGCTAAAAACTTTGTGATCGCAGCTGTGAGTGAGGTTTTGCCGTGGTCAACGTGGCCAATCGTACCGATGTTGACGTGCGGCTTGGTCCTTTGAAATTGTTCTTTTGCCATTATACCATCCTCCGTTAGTCTTCAGTATGGAATTTTAGTTATACATGTATTGTTTTGCCCAGAATAGGAATCGGACCTACGACCTTTTGCTTACCATGCAAATGCTCTACCACTGAGCTATCTGGGCATTTGCACAAGATGATTCGAAAGGATTAAAGTTTATTCCTTAAGCCGAATAAAATCAACATGTATTGTCTTGATTTGGCAACAAAAAAGGAATTTTTAAATCTTTCTCCTTGGAGAAAGGGGAAACAAAACTCTTTTTTAAACTCATCTTTGGCGGTAGACAATGCGCGCTTTAGTGAGGTCGTATGGTGACATCTCTACGGTGACGATATCGCCTACCAGCACGCGAATGTTGCGCATTCTCATTTTTCCACACAGGTGGGCTAAAACATGCATCCCATTAGAGAGAACAACGCTAAATGTCATATTGGGAAGCAGCTCTTCGACAGTTCCATCGATTTTAATCGTATCTTCTTTCGGCATAAACCTTATTTTTAATTTGCTCCCAGAGGGATCGTGAAAAAAACTCCCCGCCTTCCGCTATCCCTAAGCGGAAAGCAGATAACTGGGTATTGAGACTTTAAATATTGCTTAAAGAGCATTTTATTGACAACCCTATTTAGAACGTTTAAAATAATGCTTCCAAAACGCAGATGTAAAAAAATGAGTGAAAACGCTTCCTTTGTCAACTGCCTAAATAAGCAAGCCGAACTGGAACTCCTATTCAAGGATTGCCCTACCCCGGATGAAAAGTACCAACGAATTATTTACTTGGGCAGAAAGCTCGCCCCTTACCCCATTGAATATAAAATTCCCGGCAAAATCGTCTCCGGATGCCAAAGCATCATGTACCTGCATGCCTATTTTGAAAATGAAAAAATGCATTTTATGGCCCATTCGGAAGCATTGATCTCCGCAGGACTGGCGGCGTTGCTCATTAAAGCCTATGATCAAGAACCCCCCGAAGTCGTGCTCAAGTGCCCTCCCTTATTTCTAGAAAAAATAGGGATTGCTGCCGCCTTATCCCCCAGCCGCTCCAATGGACTGGCCAGCTTTTTTCTCAAAATGAAGCGCGAATCTTTAAATTACATTTTGTAAGCGATTCAATAATTGATTAACTTTTCAATTTTTAATTTTATTACTTGCGAAGTAATCTGATCGTTCTTTATTCTTAATGCCCTTAATTAATGAAGAGGTTCATATTATGGCATCTACAGCTGTTAGCTATCCAGCTGCTCCTGCGGTAACTAATAATCCAGTAGCAAGTTCTACAAACAGCTCTATCGCGCCTTCTAAAAGTTATATTCAACGCTGCTGGGAAGATATTACAAATAGCGACCAAGAGGCAAAAAAGCTCGACCGTTATGCTACTTGGCGCAAAGTGGCTGCTTGGGCCAGCGCCGTGCTATTTATCGCTGCGGCAGCTGCGACAACAGTTCTTACGGGACTCTATGCACCCGTCTACGTGCCGGTTACGATGGTCGCATGCATATCCCTCATGAAGTTTCCACTGGTCTGGTTTAAAAACAATATGGACGCTTCCAATGCGTATAAGATAGATGCCGAGAGAAAACGTGCCATAGCTCAACATCATCAGGAACTTGCCACTCAAGGCGATCAAGCGCTAAACAATAAAATACTTGCTATAGCTCCTCAGTCACAGCCTGAATCACTTCAGCAATTAAGGGCCACTTACGCTCATTACGACTATTGGGTTAATCGCTTTAACCATCATGAAACGGAAACGCAAAACCAAATCCAGGAGGCTCAAAAAGCCACTGACAGGAACACGCGCCTCAGCCACTACGTGGTTGCGCAAGAAAAACGGCAACAGGCTTTAGTATCTAAAGTCACAGCTGCCCTTTTCAACGCTGTCATACGCAATCCTTCTTTTGCAGGAGGTGTGCACGATGTCATTTCTCGCATAAGGAACTTCGATCTGCCGCTAGACTGCCAGGATATGAGCGTCAATGTTTCGCTACGCGATAATCCTTGGGTGCAAAGCGCCTTGATGCACGAATTCAACGATGCGAGCGCAGATCAATTCGTATTGTTTGCCAATAAAAATATAGTTCCGCTTACCAAAAGCGACGTCCACACCCTCACTATCCAGCAGATTGCAGATCGCATTCTCGCCGCGATGACCGCTCCTATTTAGTGAGATCTCATCACCCTGTTACACAGCCGCTGATCGCGGCTGCGTAATAACCCAACTTCGTCAGTGTGATAGGCATTGAATCAAGGCCGAGGCTGCGACAAAGCGCAAGAGCTGAAAAGGCTCTTTAAGGATGTCTAGCAGAAACGGAATCGATTGCGAATCCCCGACATGAGCGATCGCCTCTAAAATATGGACTTTCATTTCGCGATCGACATGGGGATAGATCTCCTGCAGCACTCGGGCCGCAGCCGTATCATTGCCCACCAGCGTCAAAATCAAAGCGGCCTGCACGCGGATATTTTCATCAGGGTCGTTGAGAAGCGAGCGGACGGCGTCCAAGGCATCCTCATCCCCTTCTTGCAAAAGCGTCGCTGCCGCAGCTCCCGTAACGCCCCACGCGCGCATTTGCAAGAACCCCTTCACCGCTTCCTGCGCTT
This sequence comes from Rhabdochlamydiaceae bacterium, assembly GCA_036493355.1. GTDB lineage: Bacteria > Chlamydiota > Chlamydiia > Chlamydiales > Rhabdochlamydiaceae > JABDFI01. Next base: position 32,034 of record DASXPV010000060.1, on the reverse strand, counting down.
TGGGATAGCGCACAATGCAGAGCAAATTGAGCAGGTCCAACCGAACGAGCTGATCGACGGCGACAGGATAGTGAGGAATCTGCTCTCTGTGCTTCACTTGGCTCGGAGATAGCGAGCGAAAGAGCGCATTGGCGGAATTATCCCACATCCACAGATCCTTTTCTTCGCGAAGCACCGCGTAGAGCACATCGCATGCTTGGCCCAAGTGCACCCTTTGCCCAATCAATCCGATAGCCGCATTGGCCCGCACATAGGGATCGCTGGATTCCTTGATCTGCTTGAGCAACAGCTTCACTCCATATCCGCCGCTCACAGCTAAAGCAGCCGAGGCCATGCGCCGCCAATGAGGATTGTCTGACCTCACCCATTTCTCTAAATGCTGCTCTCCGCTCTTCTTATCGAGGATCAGCAAGGCATAAGCTGCCGTGATCGCAACTTGCGGGCAAGCATCGTGAACGCATTTTTCTATAAGATCGGCAACGAGAAGCTCCTTTGTGGGAGTACCAAAAGTGTGGATAGTTTTTACCCGCAGCAAAGCAAGCGCATTTAGGGCACCCGCGCGCACATCAGGCGAGCTATCCTTCAAGAAAGGAATGAGCAGGTCGAGATGCTCGCAGAGATTTAAATGGGTGATCACCTCGCAGGTGAGCTGCCTTAACCCTGCGCGATTGCTTTTGCTTAAAGTCAAAAGCTCTTCTCTGTCCACTTGGTCGTACATCGTGACCAACGCTTCCATAGCGGCAACTTTTTCCTCAGCAAGTGTCTTACCATTGCCTATGATCTCTTTGAGGTCTGCTTTTAACTCTAAAAGATGCAAGGCCCCCACGGCGCGGATCACCTCGAGCCGCACATACCATACCTTTTCCTCCTTGAGCATACGCGCGATCTCTTTTTTGAGCGGGGTATCCCCAAAAGCGCAGCTCAGCTTGACGGCGACGGAGCGAATCAGGGCGTTGGAGCATCCCAGTTGTTCGACGAGCAAGGGAATCGCTTTGGCATCGCGTGTGAAGGCGGCTCCCAAAAGAGCGTAGAGCTGCACGTTTAGCTGCGTCGACGTCTCCCCCTTATTCAATACGCCCCAGGCGAGGATCTCCATCATTTTCCTATCAGACATCTCAGCGTTGAGAAGAGAAAAGCTCTCCTGCCACAGTTGCAGGGCTTCCGTCTCATTGCCGGATGCGCACAACGCCTGTATCAAGGCCCTGCGGATGTTGAGAGAATCGGGAAACAGCTCTAATGCCTGCCTTCCTTCGTTCACCGCTGCAAGCGCGTCGCGAATCAGGAGATGATTGTAAATACGGTTTCTCACCTCTTCCTCCGCAATAGGATGCACGTGCGGGAGCGCAGCAGTCAGAGCGCGTCCTGCAATTACTGCAAGCAAAGAGAAAGAAGCTATCGTCTGCATGGCGCCGCCTCGTTTAGCCCAAGTGATGACTTAACTTTCTGCCCCCAAGCAAATGGAAGTGAAGGTGGAAGATGGTCTGCCCCGCTTCGTAGCCGCTGTTGGTCAAAAGGCGATAGCCATCTGCGATATCAAACTCTTCGGCGAGCTGCTGCGCAACGAGGATGATCTCTTCGATGAGGGGAAAGTCTTCCCGCTGAACCGCATGTAAACTGGGGATTTCTTTTTTGGGCATGATTAAAATGTGGACAGGGGCCGCGGGTGAAATATCCTTAATGGCCAATATGCGCTCGTTTTCGAAAACTTTTTCGCAAGGCAATTCCCCTTTGATAATCTTACTGAAGATGGTCGTCATGTGCTAAAACCCATTTTAATGCTTTAAATACGTCTTCCTTTGTCTCCCACACGGAAATAAAGCGCCCCTTATGGCAAAAAATAGCGCCTGGTATTCCCGATACGCGCTTTAAATCCTCTTCCAGAAGGCCCGCCCACTCTTGCGGCAAGGGAAAGCGCACCTTCATCCGCTGATCGAGAGAGGGTGGGATGCCCCGCAGTTTCCAATGCCCGCCTGAGGGCATGATGACAAAAAGAGCAGGATGCATCTCTCCCCCCATTTCAAAAAAGGACTCCATCCACGGCATGGGCTCGTCAAAATAGAGATATTTTTCCCTCTTTTGCATGCTGGCTGCAACCTTTTCCTTGCAGGAGAGAATGTACTCGTAACGCGTGCGCAAACGTTTTAGATGCCCAAAGGCAAAATCCAAAGCCTCGAAGAAAGCTTGATCTTGAACCTGCGCCGAAGCATCGTAAAGAGGAGGAACAAAGTTGCTGATCACTTGGGAAAAGGTGCAGGAGCCTTCTTCTTGCACGCCTTTGCCGTTGTCCACGGCATCGACGCCCCAAATCAGCGCGCGGTTAAAATAGTTGTACGTATTTGCATCGACAATCCCCTCTTCCTCGAGGTAGAGCCACACCATTCCGGCGCTGCTCAAATCACCGATGTAGTCGGACTGATGATGGTCGAAGCGCTTTTGCTTCGGATCGTAGAGCCCCCCCACATCGCACACATATTCACAGCGCGCCAGCAGTTGCGGATCACGCGTGCGCACGATTTTGTCTTTGTCAATCAAGTCGAAAAGTATCAGAAGCGCGCACGCCGTTACCTCGTCAGCGTGAAAAGTACCATTGTGAGTCCCAACACTGCGTTTGCGCATTTTTCAAGCCTCATTAAAGGCAGCAAACGCTTTATTGTAACACCCTACGCGCAACCAGGCAAGGAAATAATATATCTGATTAAAAGCCCCAGGAAAAGCCAATTTCGCCATATTCGGTGCGCTTGTTGAAGAATTGGCCCTCGTAGGAGTAGCCATGATGGTAGTCGACATAAAAGCGCATTTTGCGCCCTACGCCCTGCATTTTACTAATCTCGTAGCCCAATTTAAATGTGGCATCGAAATTCCAATGGCGCTGCTGCCAGTTCTCAAAGTGCATCGCTAGAAACGGCGTACCGTAGAGGCGATGGTAATACAGTTTTTTACCGAATACACGCAACTCCATTCCATATTCGACATAGAGCGGCTTGATCTTAAAGGTGTGATCGCTATGAACGACGACGCCCGGTCCAAAATACAGCCGCAAATAGCGTGACGCTTGATACGAGCTGAAGAAATCAATAGCTTCCATGCTGGGATTTTTTCGGTGTCTGATGTAATAGGGGTGGTTGACCAAAAACTCATCGCCCAAGTGAGAAGAGATGTGGTAGGCGCGAAGGCGGAACGACCACTTATTGACCGCATAGGTTAATGGAATGCCAACAGAATAGTCGGTGTTGACCAGTTCGCAGCTCGAAGGATCGATATGCGGGACGTGCCAGTAGTTGAAAACAGCCCACACCCCTGCGTTAATGCCAATCTGCAAATCGCCATGCCAGCGGAAGACATTGCGCCACCGGAAGATAGGAAAATCATCCCCCAGGGAAACTGCGGCTACGATCTGGCCGATCACCTTGTCGCCCACGCGCAAAGCCGCGGAATAAGTCGGCTCGCGAGGATCGGCGACCAGCGGTGCAAAGAGCACCGTCGCCTGAGGAAACCATATCCCTTCCACCCGAGGCTGTTCGACGTAGATCTTTCTGGCTTCCACCTCTTTTGCCGAGATCTCTTCGCTGACCTCCACCGATTTGACGCCGGGCAGGTCCTTGACGAATTCGACAATACTATTTGCCAAAAGCTCGTTTTTCGGAAGATGTGAAAGGTAAACGCTGTGGTCTTTGACGGTAACGATGACCCGGTATTCGTAATAGTGCATGTCCAGAAGGGCTTGGATGTAGCCTTCGAGATAGGGGTCCGTCGCGTCTTCAAAATTTTCGACCGGCAGGCTGTCCGCGCGCAGCAGCAGAGAGTGAGGGGAGGCTGAGGCGACCTCGCGGCGCTCTCCCAGGACAACGTAATTTTCGGAAATAGAAGAAGTTTCTTCTGAAAAAGCAAAAGAGAATGCTGTGAAAAAGCACACACTGACTAGTAGCTCTTTTGCCGACATAAAAAACCAACAATACGCACAGGGCAGTATTACCCACATCTTTTAGAGATGTTCTCTGAATTTGGCCAGCCTGCTTTTTGAGCTTTTTCTCTTAAATCAATTTCTTTTTCTTCGCCTAGTTAATTTAACTATGTCGTGTGAAAAAAAATGATTTAAGAGAAAAAGGCTCAAAAATCAAAATATCCAAATTCAGAGAACGTTTCTTAGGCAACGGCCCCTAAACTTTCGTATAATCAATTATTCTGTTTCTTGGCAAAAGAAACTAGAGGACGTCTTTAAGAGTCTGTTTAAATAGCCTCTTGAAGAGAACGCACATGACGCGCTTCAGGCCCTTGGCGCCCTTCGCCAATTTCAAACTCCACGCGCTCTCCCTTATCCACTGTGCGCTCTAACATGTCGATATTGGAGCGGTGAAAAAAGATGTCCTTATGAGCAGAATCAGGTGTAATAAAACCGTATCCTTTTCCTTCATCGAACCATTTTACTATACCCTGTTCTTTATGTTTTTCCATGACATCTCCTTAAGCTTGAAACAATTTACCAATAACTCGAACGCCGAGCCTGATTAGGAACCCGAGTTTCGGGTTTTTAGGAGAATTAGTTTACATAATGGGAAGAATTTTATACAAGTAGCGTCGTCACACGACAAAGCCATCTTTGTAGATCGGCCCGTTTTTGCCGATATCCAATGTTCCACTAAAGAAACTGCGATAAATTTTGAGTCCCTGCGCAGCATCTTGCACGCAAAACACGCAGTTGCTCACCCACTCTGAGCCGGCAATGGTCCCCGTGGCCAGATTTTCCTGAAAACGCGAAGTGATTTTTTTACGCCAATAATCGGGACTGCCGAACAGCAGAATCGGATTGGATGGCAATATGCCCACTTTCTGGCGCAGCTCCTCTAGAGCAAACTCAAAATCCGTGCCGATTCCCCCCATGAGGAAAATAGGAAAATCGAGATAAAACTCGGCCTGCCGCTCCACTAAGCGATCGAGGCGATAGGTCATTTTGGCATCGATATAGGGATTTTGCCTCTGCTCATTGATGATAGCCTCAACATCTCTCTCCGCTCGGAAATCGATAATGCGCGCGCAAGAGAGGATATTGAGCTGGCGAGCCACGCGGTTGCCCACTTCCATGCTTCCGGGCCCCCCTCCCGTCACCAGCCCAAGCGGGGTGTCCTTGTTGAAAAGAGCGTGATGCATCTCAAAGCGCATTTCATTTAATCCTTTAAGCAGCTTCATCAGCTCTTCTTCAAAATTTCCCTTTATGAGATTGGACCCGTAAATCCCAAATGCGGTCATTTTGATAAAATCCTGCACGCGCTCTTTAGGGACGAACATCCCCGTATCTTTGTTGGGTTTGGGAATGTACTGAAGGACCTTTTGCGATGTTTTATCCACCCAGTAAACAGAAATACCAAAGCGCACCAAGTCGTACAAAAACGCACGATCTTCATGCGCAAAGAAATCGCCATGAATTAAAGATGGATACTGGAAATAGATCCTCTTCACGCAGCCCAAAACTGACGAATTCAATAGCATCTGCTTGAGCCAAACGGAAGGAAAATAGCGCAAGAACAGCACGCCTTGGCTGGTGATCGCCCTGTCTTCCATTGCTTTTAAGAAAGGATAAGCGGGCAGCTGTTCCAAGACGCGCTCGAGGATAAGGGCTAGCCTTTCTGGATCCTCCAAGCCTGGAAATTCAACAGTGCGCGGCTTGCGCGCTATCCAGTCCTGCGGCTTCAAATTCATCAACTGCGAGCCTTTCACCACAAAAACCGCAGCCCCATAATTCTCCGGCGCGGGCGAAGTTTCGAACACTTTAAATACCGTTTGAGGATCATCCAGCACCGCTTGCAACTTGTCGCGGTCTGAGAAATAGACATACTCGCGATAAGGCTCCAAAGTATAAAACTCGATAGGGATATCCGTGATTTCTACCTGCGAGTCTCCATAAAGCTCATACACATCGCCCGATGCAGATGTCGTAGGCTCAAGCACGCAAGCACTTGTGTGATGATATCCTTTGGGAAGAAGTGATTCCACCACCCTGCCGAACATCGTGCGGATGTGCAAAGGCTTCGTACGCACGAGCAAAATTTCTCCGGGCTGCACCTGCCGCGGTTTGTCGGGATACCAGGTTTGGTCCAGCTGCAATAAAGCCCGCGTATGCATAGTGGAAACCATAAGCGCTCGTGCAAGCGTTGGCAAAAACTGCAGGGCGGTCGATTCGTATTTGATCACTCCGTTTAGCAAGGTCACAAACGCCACAGTGCGCCCTTCGACCTTTTCCATAAGCAGCCCGTTTACCCCTTGATTGCCCCCCAACGATAATAGCGGAAGTCCACACTCATCTGCTCTTTCGAACATACGCCTTAAGTAATCAGGATTGCGCACGAGCCGATTTTCATCCGCAGCGAAGAGTTTGCCGATATACGATCCTACGCTCAGCCACTCCAACATGGTTCTGCCTACCTCCCCTCTCGCAATCAACTCCACCTGAATGCGCGCGCTTCCCCTACTCGGATTAAGCTCATACTCTGTGGCAATTCCATCCACTCCCAGCTGCGCCAAAGTGCTCTTAACGTTGAAAAAAACGCGCTTCTGATCGATGGTATATCCCACAAAAAAAGGAGAAATATTCTCAATGGCGACTATCGCCTCCAAACGATCGGCATCCAGCTGTTTTAATGCGACAATCGTCCCATCCGGGGTAACTAAATCGTAGTGACCGGCGTGAAGATAACTTTCCATCTCACTCCCCTCCTTCCCGATCGCTCTTGATTTTCCTCAAAACCTCGATAAACATCTTCCCCGTCAACTTCCCCGTATTGGTATTTTGAGGGCTCGGGTGATACGACATGTATATCTTGGGAAATCCCTCGACAACGCAAGTCCCCCCATGTTTAAACTCTACTCTAGAAAAACGCCCGCCCTGTCCTTTTACATAGTGCAAAAAACGTCCCAGCGCAATGCCCCCCAACACCAGCACCGCGCTCAATTTCCTCAGGAGGCGCATCTCATTCCACAAATAGACGCTGCAGTTGTCGCACTCTTGAACCGTAGGCTTATTATCCGGCGGCACGCACTTCACCGCAGCCGTGATATAGCACTCCTTCAACCGCAAGCCATCCCCCGCCCTTTCTGAAAAAGACTGATTGGCAAACCCCTCCGCGTGCAACATGCGGAACAAAAACCGCGCAGACTCATCCCCCGTAAAAATCCTCCCCGTGCGATTACCGCCCTCCGCCGACGGCGCCAGCCCTACAATCAGCAGCCACGCTCCCTCATCTCCAAACCCCGGAACGGGGCGCCTCCAGTACGTCTCCTCCGCCAGCGCCCGCTTGCGCGGCATCACCTCTTCCCTAAACTTCACCAATCGCCTGCACTTGCGGCATTCGACAAGCGACCCAAGCATCTTTTGCAGCGAATTAAAAACCGGCAAATCCATACCAAACGTCTCTAGAATGAGGAACATAACTGAAAGTCTAGCCCAGCGCAAGAACGCATTTTCGTCCCGCACTTTTCGCTTGCATTCCCCGCGCTCCATCGTCTATGCTCTTCTAACATAATTCATATGGGGCAATAGCTCAGGGGTTAGAGCAGCGGACTCATAACCCGCCGGTCGGAGGTTCAATCCCTCCTTGCCCCACATTTCTTCGCACTGAAAATAAACAACTTACAACAATGCTTGGCTCAAGCTAAATTTTTTGCTATATTCTGCGGTCCACTGGATGACCACTAAACTGCAAAAAGCAGCAGCAGGAGGCAAAAATCGCATGGCTAACTCTTTGAAAAAACAAACACAAGGAGATGCCATGAATATCCCACCAGGAATCGACCGTATCCAAATCTCTGACGGTTCCTGTCGTTACCGAGTCCGCATTCGGATAAAAGGACATAAGCTTGTTTCAAAAAACTTCAAAACACTAGACCATGCTAAAAGATGGAAACGCATCACTGAAGGTCTGCACCATGCTCAATAAGATGCCGAGCTACTTCAGTATGCCCGTTTACTAAGACGATCTGAAGAGGGCGATGTCCATTCTGAGAATCATCATTTACGTCCGCTCCAGCAGCAAGCGCTTCTTTAACTTTTTCAATCAATTGCTTCCCTTTCATATCAGCTATTAAAGCCCCCAGAGAAATCTTTTCAACTTTTGACGCTTTATCGAGAACAGCAACATACTTATTAACTTCTTCAATTACAGCCTCGATATCCTTGGGTAGATCGAAATCCTTAACATTATCTCCAAGCCCATGTAGATGAGCCGTCCAAAGCCTTTGTATTGCTTTAAGAGAGGTCCCGTCGAAGTTGATGGGACGAAGAACAGTGCCTCGATTAGAGAACGTTTTTGTCACTGCTTGCCTTAATTTGTCTAAGTTGAGCATTCCTTCGTTTCGGATGAGAAGAATGAGATCATGATAGTCTTTCATCCGGCTGTTGCCAACTCCTTTAGAGAGGATTGTCTCTAATTTTTCAGAGAAGATGGTTTCAACGGGATATACAAGAAGAGAGACCGAGCTTTCAAAAAAGGGGCTACCACGATACTGCACTAGCGGTATTTCACGAGTTAGAGGCTCAACAACGTCTCCTATTCCTACATCAACTTGAACCTTATCTCTCATTTTTGCAAATGTAGTATTCAAGGTAACACGATACCCGGGATAGTCCATATGAGGTTGTTTGAGCAGCTCAATGGAGTCGAAGGTAAAGGTAAACCCATCTGCTGAATGGACCGAAAGAATCTGTGCAAAAGCCTCTTCTAATTCTTTTTCTTCAGCTCTCATCCGAATAAGCAAAAAATCTAGATCCGTCGTCTCTCGTCCAATTTGCATCAAATAAGAAAGGAGAAACCCACCCTTAAAGATGAACTTATCGAAGTGTATTGAGCCAGCTAGACGTGCCAAAAACCGCTCAAGAAGAAATTGCTTCCAGCAAGCGTTGAAATGGATATTTCTTTCTCGAGCTACTGTTTGAAGCCTATCTTTTAGCGCCTGTTCGTTAATCATACCGTTATACTCATCAGATAGGGAGAGATATTAAATCGGAGCTTCTTAGCATACTCTTGGAGTTTCACAAGATCAATTCTATTTTTGCCGCTTTTGGCTATTGCGGCTTTGAGTGCCTTAATCGCAGTTTCACGGCTGAGCAGACGAAAGGCATCAATAATTGTGCGCTCACGATCAAATATAGGAACCTTTGTTTTTTCAAGTTCTATTTCTGTTCTTCCGAGCTGCATATTACGATAACGAACAACTTTCAGCCTTCGATCAGTTTTGACGGACGTACCATGATGAATAGCTATCCAATGCTGACGGGGAATTTCTTCAGTTAGATCATAGATCGCTAGGGCGGAAATAAGGCAAACAACACCCCCTTTAACTAAATAAACAGCTTCTATGAGGTCTTCCCAACGAAAAGCAGAAGAATTCTGATAATCTATTCCTTGATACACCCCTCTTCGCACTCTTTTTAGACGACCTGTTTTGACATAATAACTAAGAACAGCTGGATGCACCCCTATATTTCTAGCTTCCCTGGAAGTGAAATAGGGTTTCGCCAGAAGGGGAGCAAGTATGAGCAGAGCTATAGCTGATCTCATGATATTTTTGACCTCTATTCATAATCTAACAAAAACGCCCAATAATGTCATCTGGGTGTTTTTATTAAGTTATAATTTCAAGGCGTAACTACCTGAAATATAGTTTAATACACCATGAAATATCTAGGGGTGTTTAATTGAAGCTTATTTTAGGCATATAAGCAGAATAAATCAGCATATACACTTACACTCAGTTTGATCTGTCTTTCAATTTCAAGAGCATCGTCTTCTGCTTCTTTTTTCCGCTCTCTATGAATACAGACAGTGGGGTAGCCCTTAATGCGTATGACAGCGCGCCACACAGTGGTGCCGTTTGCGTTTTTGCGTTTGTAAATGGATGCCATGTTCCAACCTCGGTTAGAGTTTTGTTGGATTAGATGGCGTGCTGGTTAAGAGTGTTTTTTACTGCACCGCCATTGCACCGTAAGGATGATATTTAAACTTGAACTTGATATTCGTTCAAGTTCGTTGTGCCTTAAGTGCAATGAATTGTGCTGGTTAGAAATGTGGGGCAAGGAGGGATTGAACCTCCGACCGACGGGTTATGAGTCCGCTGCACCGCCGCCACTTCCCAGCAGCTAACTCCCCGGAATCATAGCGGAAAGCGCTCCTTTTGAGCTACTGCGAACTGTCGTGATTTATCGCTCTTTTTTGTATGCCAGTGGTCCACAAATGGTCCACGAGATTTTAGCGGAAAAGAGCTGGTAGTACATCAAATGCAAGTTTTATATTGCTCGAATGGCCGCATTCACGACTAAAAAAGTGGCAAAAGCAAGCAACGGCAATGCACAGGAAATGATAGTGTATTTATATTTCCCAGTTTGATATCTAGACCACATTAAATAGATGCTGAATGGTATAGAGATAGGGACCCAAAACCATGAGAATATAATAAAAAATTCCAGTGTTTTAGAAGAGTCGGAAGAGGCGCTCCATAATAAAGCCATCCAGGTGAAAACAGGGAAAAGCATTCCATATGCTACTGTCGAAATCACGGCAAAATATTTGGCACGGGCCTGGTTGGCATTCATGGACGCTCGTATTTTTTCGTGATCATTTGAACTGCGGCTTGGTAACAGCTACTGCTAAATCGGTGCTTCCATTTGGGATCAGGGTCTAATACAGTAACATTGCTGATTTTTGAGAATTCCTTTTCATAGTGGTTCATTCGTTGTTTCGTATAAGTTTCAATCGTTTTGGGGTTGGTAGAATCCAAATCTAACATCGCATCGTATAAAGCTAATTGGTAGATCACTTCTTGTTCACTGCGACCTTCTTTACTTCCGAAGTATCGTTGTAATGCAAGGTATTGAACATTCGGAGATCCCAAACGACAAACGAAATCTGCTGCACTGGCATAATTGTATGAATCTGGATGACTTTTTCCTGCTGCAATAAATGACCCACCACCAAAAGTAAAAATGATGAGTTGTTCTCTTTCTTTTTTACTCAGAATTTCAAGAGCATGCTCAGTGATAATGGCTCCCTGACTATGAGCCATGATAATCACAGGGGGATGAGTCTCGTCTTTTTCCGATTCACTAAGGAGATATCGAAAAAATTTAGCTGCCCATTGGACAATCGGGGTGTCAGCGGTAAGTTTTAAGGCTACGCAGACTAACGCGTCTTTTACTCCATACAGCACTGTATCGTTCGGCATAGAGTAAACGCGCTCTCCTCTTGCAGCCTGGGAAATTTTCTCGGCTGATTCTAGAGCTTCGTCTCTAGTATTATTAATCCCATTGATAAATCCCCAAATGCATTGGCCAGATTTGCCAGCGCCCACAGTACGGATTAATGTATCGATTTTCCCCTCAGATGGGAGTAACTCTGTTTCGCGTACTTTTAGATTTTGGATACAGTGGTTTGGTCTCGAACGTAAATGGAGGGCGCCATTATGTTCGTGTACAATAACACCATCTAAGCGGTGCGATTGAATCCACTCAATGGCTTCTTTTTTAGAGAGAACAATATTATTTCCGATTAGATAAGTGTCTTCTTTTCCTTTGACGTTTTCAATCTTGGCAATAATTTTAGGAAGAAGAGAAAATGCTTCATTGCCTGTAGAGGCATACCCGCATAGCTTTTCAAGGCTGATAAGCAGACGGCTTAACTCTTGTTGATTTAGGAGCTTGATTTTTGTTTCTGTGGGTATTTTGCTTAAAGAAGACAGCTGACTAACGAAAGCATCCGGACTTTTTGGCTGGTAATGCTCCGCAAGCGCCTTAAGGGATGAGTTAAAATATTTTTTCGAATGAATCCATGCTGCTAATGCTTTGCGACCTTCTTGCGGATGAGAGAAAATTGCATAAGGGCCAAAACTTCCTATGGAACCAAGTTTCCGAGAGAAGTGAGTATGACTATGTACTAACCCAGGATTATTGATGCGCCAAGCTAAGCTACCGCCTGTGGCGACATACTTGTTTCCAGCAGAATCAAAATAAAAAACAACTTCGTCGCTATATTTATAGGCAGCTTTATACATGTTTTTTACTTTTCTTTTTTTGCTAAGCCAAGCAAACGTGACATACCCGCCTTGAAGTTATAAAGCGCTTTCGATTTTTTAAGTACCTTCTGTGCATTTCGCAATAATGCGTCATCTTCTTCAAGAATTTTCTGCATGATCTGAAGGTGGTGGTCTGCCTGCTCAAAATTCTCTGTCTCGCAAAAATATCTAACCATAAAGTATTCAAAAGCCCTGACTTCTGAGATATGAAAGACAGTTCGATGCGGGTACAATTGTCTCAACGTATAGGCCCCTTTAAAAATTTCAAGAGCTTTTTCGGGGAAACCATCTCTAAGGTAGATATTGGCTTGTGCTGTTTGGGCGAATAGATAATCGGGAAATTTTTCATATGTCTTAGCGATGAGTTTTTCTACTTGATCTTGTTGCCCTAAATGGTCGTATCCATTTGCTATGTAATTAAGGATCACTGGATTATCTGGGTATTTGGCGCGCAGAGCATTTAGTTTTTGAAAATATTCACAATTTTCTGAATCAATTGTATCGGGGTGTTCATGTAGATTATGATAAAGAGTCGCCATCAACTCCTCATCCTCTGGTGAAACAGCTGGAAAATTGTTTTTAGATTCTGTTGGAGTTAAGGCGTCTGTTTTAATCTCAAAAGATTCTAATCGAACTGCTGAAGGAGCAAGGTTTTTGTTTTTCGCTAAGCAACATTTTTTGTATTTTAACCCACTGCCACACAAGCATGGATCATTACGACTTAACGAGGGAGGAGGCAACCTTTCCAAAATGTCAAAAAGCGCATTCATCTGTTCGTTTGAAGGATTTAGTTCGATTTCCTCTTCTTGATCCATTGCGATCTCTTTTTCTCACCTTTGGATTATTCAATAGCGTCATGACAAAAATTTTTTGAAACGAGTCGTGGCCGGTCTCTTGCAATGGAGACATTTTAAAGAGAAGATCAATTTTAATCTATCGCAAATGGAGGCTGTTGGTTGTCTTGTTCTCTTGGTGTTTGCTCAAAACGCGAAGAATAGAATCCAAGACATCATCGAGGCGTTTACCCACATCTTCGGCTAGGAATCGCAGAACCGTATAGCCATTTTCTTGTAATAAAGTATCTTTCCGCCGGTCTCGGCGATATGCTTCAGCATCGCCAAGATGCTGGGCTCCATCGAGTTCAATTGCAAGGTGTGCTTCAGAGCAGAGCAAATCCACCTCCATTCGGCCCCATCCATCGAAAGGAATATCAAGTTCTGCATTCAGTCGAAATTGTCCAGCTGTTTGAGTGATTGTTTCTAGGCGGCAGAATAAAAAACGTTCCGTCGCACTGCGCGCGCGGTCAGCTCCTTCCGCTTCAGGAGGAAAATTCGAAGCGACCTGAACAAAAAGGTGGGCTAGGGGCATGTCCACGCCGTCGCGAATGAGCCTTTTGACACTGCCTGCGTAATCTGCCTTCCATGCAGGGTCGACGGGGAGAGGGACTTCGGCTGGCCATCCAGGAATAGCGCTAGCAGGAAGAAGGATCTTATATCCCACCGCTTCATATCCCTGGTATCGTCGATTGAACATCCTTTCCAACATAGGCACGCCAAGATCTGCATAATCATAGACCTGTGCTTCTTGTTTTTGTGCATACAGACGATGGAGCCTGCCAACATACTGTGCGATGGTTCCTTTCCATGAAATGGGCATGGTAAGAAATAGGGTGTCTAGGCGAGCATCGTCAAATCCTTCGCCGACAAATTTGCCCGTTGCAAGTAAAACTCTAGGCTCGGTGGCTGGGATAGTAGCTAAGCGGCTGGTCGCTTGAGCGATTTCTTTTGAGCTCATTCCTCCCTGAAGCACTATCAGATGATGGATATGAGGGGAAAGCTTTTCAAACAAACAATCCAGATGATCGTTTCGTTCAGTGAGTATAATGGGGGATCTGCCTCTTTGGACAGCGCTCATCACATCATTGCAAATCAATCGATTGCGATCCTCATCTCGGATGATTTCCTCATATAAATCATGGAATCGAATGCGTGTATCGTCATTGGCTGGTTTGATAGGACAAAAGGACGTGGGTCGGACAAAGACGGTATGATCAAAAGGGCGCAAGGTAGCAGCAGTTTTGGCGTCGACTCGATATCTGACAGGTCCGCATCGCATCAAAATGATTGGATGATGCCCATCCTTTCGAGCTACAGTGGCGGTCAACCCTGTGATGAATTTGGCTTTTGAGTGCCGAGCGACTTGTTCAAAACTGAATGCTGGCAAATGATGGCATTCATCTACGATCAGATGACCATATTGAGAGACAATCTCATCCACAATACCTTTGCGCACAAGACTTTGGATCACTGCTATATCGATTAGCCCAGTGGGTTTCTTTCGTCCGCCGCCAATGCGGCCTATGGCATTTTTTGGCAGTTCGAGAAATGTTGAAAGGCGATCTATCCACTGCTCTTGTAGTTGCTTGCGGTGTACAAGAATCAATGTATTTACTTTTCGCTTTGAGATGAGCCATGCGCCAATCACAGTTTTTCCAAAGGCCGTAGTCGCTGACAACACGCCAAAATTTGTTTTCAGCAGGGTTGCTGCAGCTATTTTTTGCTCTCCTCTGAGCTCTCCTAAAAATTTTATATCTAAATGTGTCCCCGATTGCAGCTCATCTCGAATTGTCAATTTGATTTTCAGATCTGAAAACAGGTGAACTATATCTTCAAGGCATCCTCTTGGTAGTCCTATATGATTGGGATAGTCCGCGACACAAGAAATCATTCTGGGTTTTTCATGCGTTGGAAGTCTCATTGCCTGGGCTTTATAAAACTCGGGATTGGGAAAGGCCGCAAGGCGGATGAATCGGTTTCTTAAACTTGGGGAAAGCTTCTCTTTAGGGATGTAAATTTCATTTCCAACAATGATCTCTAGACTTTCTGGCAAATCTGTAGAGGGAAGGAGGATTTTTCTGGGAGTGAATTGCCTGTTCCAGGGAGTGAGATCATCCTCCTCGCTCACTACTCTTAGGTGCGTTCCAACAATACGCCCCTTTCCTTCAGCGATGGTGACGATTGTCTCGGCCTCCTGACGGGTGATTTTGTTTAAAGATGAAAGAAATGCCCATTGATCTTCGTAGGCAATCAAATCTTCATTTACAAATACGCTATTTCCAATGTCTCGAGCTTTCTTTTGTAGTGGTAATGCAATGAGATTTCCAAATCCTCCTTGAGGCAGTGTGTCTTGGTTGGGAAAGAATCTGTCGTATGAATCTAGCCCAACATCGGGTCGATGCTCCATCGTTTCGGTGAGAATATGACATCCCAACTTTCGCGCGAGAATAGCTGGAATTGCTTCAGCAAAAAATAACCAGACATGGGCCCCTTTTCCTGAGCGGGAGCGCTCCAAAGCCGCGGGCAAGTTCAATCCTTGGCAGGTTTTCAAGAAGGCCTTGGAGTCTTCTTCCCATGTTGACTTATCAAAATCGGCGGCTAAAAAGAAACAGGTTTCATTGAGCAGCATCGGATAAATGCCCATGACGAAATCTTTTCCAAAGTCATCATGGCCAGAAAGATGCCATCGCACCACATCATCGATCACCGGCAGGAGTTTGCGATGTCTGCATTCAGAGCATTTGATTTTTGGTTTTTCGCAGATTCCTCGAACCCACTCATTGCCGCAGGCGGGTGAGTAGCCCGACTTTCCCGTCCTTTTGCTTTCGAATCTGCGAGGATATAGGTCTTCGCGACCTCGGAAAAGAGAGCGGAATAGAGCGATTTTGATGCAAGAGGATGATTTTTGGGTGATTTGAAGCTTCTCTTCCATCTAGAGACTATAAATTTCAAAGAAAGTATAGAGGACTTGGTCCGTCTTTACAAGCCCTTAAATATATAATATAGTGATTTAAAACAATATTGAGAAAATCTGCTGCGTCGGCTCTGCAGCAAATTTTTCGTCTTTACTTGCGCCTTGTATTCATACAATGGTCGCTCGCTCCAGACAAAAAATTTGCGCAGCCTTCTTCCATATTTTCTCAATATTGTTTTAAATCACTATATTGCATGCAGAAGTGAGTTTCTGTGGATAAAGAGAAGGGGTATTAGTTGCTGCAAGAGCTTCTCAAGAGTCTCTGAGGGTGTTGTGATCAACCTAGAAAAATTGGACTTCTAGGCTTTTCTAGGTTGATTTCTAGGTTCGGTTAAAATAAATGTTTTATAAGGGTCAAAAGGGCCAGTAGAGAGCTCGACGAGAATCCCTGCTTGGCACATCTTTTTCAGGCGAGTGGTAGCGGTCCTACGGGTTAATTTCCAGAGCTTCTCAGCTTCCATTGCGGAGATTTTGCCGTGCTGTTGAATGTACTCAATAATTGGAATATGCCAGGATTCCGAGGGAGCGGCCTTTGCTGTTCTTGGGTAAAGGGTTACGCGGAAAAAATGATCGAGCTCTTCAAATTTTGGGGCAGCAATGTTTTGCTGAAGGCAGACGCTACTGATACGATTCAGCCCGGACCCCCATTGTTCGATGAGCTGTAATTCTCGAAATACTCTGCCCAATACCTTATTGCGGAGTTGAGACACCCCCGATAAAGCGGTTTCTAAGCTCAGCCCAAAAGGCAGTGGCCCTGGGTTTGTGATCTCTAACCGGTTATCAAAAATAGCTACTTGAATCGGGGATCGCTGTGTTGAATAGTCTGCATGTAAAATTGCATTAATCACCGTTTCTCTCACTGCAGCGGGAGGATATTCAGGAATGTCCTCTCTTCGAGCTGAATGGATCTTAGCTCCTAGAGCCGTATTGCGTTGAATGAAGGCTAGAACTTCATCGATAGCGAGGGGAAGAGGACTTTTGATTTCTGCTTGATCAATTACTTCGCTTTTTGTAACGCCTTCGAATCGAGCCAGTCGAATGAAAGGATCGGGAAACAGCCGGTTGCGATCTTTTCCAAAGAGGAGGAGAGCTCCTTTCGTTGGATATTGGTTTCCCTGATAATCTACGAGTAGCTCTAGCGAGTTAGCTGTAGATTTTGTGAAAGGTTTATTCAATGGGGAAAATAGTTGGCGTGCTAACTCAAAATCCAGATCGCTGAATGTTGATCTCATTTCGGGTGATTGATCGAATGAAACGTGTTCTTTGAGGCGTTTGATTTCAGCAATAAGGGAGGCGTCAGCTATGCGGTTCGTTGAGCCAAGGCGAACGTAGACGCCATCGTGTTCACCTTTGGCCTTAAGATAAAAAGGAGCGAATCTGTGAGGAACGGTCACAATAAGGACATCACGCCCGCGCCAGGAATGGAATTGCAAGTTTGGGAGAATAGATGGACTGACGGAATCGGCGACAGCATTGGCTACCCGCTCCTCATCTTCTAGGATGTTTGCCACTCCAACGACTTCTTTCGTGTCCCCTTTGACTCCAATAATGAGAGTGCCACCAGCCGTATTCGCAAACGCAATCACGGTTTGGACAATTTTTTGAATTGGCTGGGCGTTTTCTTTGAATTCAATCGTTTTACTTTCTGGTTTTGCGAGCAACTCTTCAAGCATACTGCCTCTTAATATGAACCTAGAAAATAACATGGAAATTCAAGTCAGTCAATTAATTCCGGGCTGGTTAGTCAAAAGTTGAGTGCAATGGTCTGATGTCATATAACTTTCTAAATGAATAAATGGTTCATATCCGACACCCACTTTTCTCATACCAACATCATTTGTTATACCGGTCGACCCAGTTCCTGTTTCCATCAGAGAAGATGTTGACGGACGTTTCTCGCATTTTTTGGTGTTAACGGCAGGACTCTTTCGATATAGCGGTCGATCAGTTCCTCTAAAGTATTTTTGCTGTCGGGTTTGTCATATGCATATTTGCCTTGTTCAACAGCCGATTCAGTATCGCGTTTCCATTTCATAGCGAGGGTTTTGGAAGAGAAAGATTGGATGATTACCGGGTGTCCTTTGATGCGGACTCGGGCGCGGTAAGAAACCGTTCCGTAGTCTGCCTTCACTTGGCAACACATCGCAATAACTAACAGCAGATATGTTAGCGACTTACAGAATTTCAATCTATTGTCATCTTTGGTTGCTTGCGGTGGCTTTTAGACGATTAGTGGTCATCCATTGGTCATTTGCCGTATTAGGCGCACTCTGAAGCTTTGACTTAAAAATGTGGATAGGGTTGAAAATTTTAATGTCTTAAAATTCGCAGGTTGCTACGTTCCTTGCTCTGACGTGCGTAAAAACCATTTCACAAAGGAGTGAAACCATGAAAAAGATCGTTACTTGTTTATTCTGTGGCATTATGGCTATGATGGCATCTGGCTGGGCTGAGGCTCAGTCGGAAAAACTCTATATCGCCCCTGAAAATCTTCATATTGAGGATCAATCGCTATTTGTATTCGCGGGTGATGTGTGGCAACAAGTTTCTGCGGTCTACTCAGATGCCAATGGGTTGTTCATCGAACGCATGCCCGATTCTGAAACCTGGTACTGTAGAGACTGTAAAGCTTGGCATCGCCGTGGCGAGCAGTGTCCGCAAAGATAATCGTTTTTCGAAGTGTTAAAGAGGATTTATATTGAGATCTCAATTCTTCTCTCTAAAGAATTGCCACTTCTACATAACTGCAGCTCTGTTTGTGGGCTGCGGTTTATTGTTTTTTTTCACTTGGGTTCGCAAAGAGCAGACTCTTCATCAAAAACTCCAGACTATCCCCTTTGAAGATAGGTGTTATTTAGAAGTGTTTTTTCGCGCACTTATTTCGGAAGAAAGTGGGTGTTATGTGCTATTCGGGGATAAGCCGGCGGCTATGATGACGTATGAAGATAGGAAGCCGTTACAATTATCGCTATCATCAAGAGGATCTTGGATCGGTTTTTCCAAAAGAGAACTTGGGTTTAAAATATGGAAAAAATATCAGCATCTTTTTCCTTTCAGTAGCTATGTGATCGTAAACACAAGAGGACTTAGCCCTTCCTCAGAAGCCGTGTTTTTGATTCACAGACAGCGCCTACTTACCACTCTAAATCAAAATTTTAAAGAATTTCAGAAGATATTTCCTGAATTTAAAACACCTAAGTGTTTACTCGATACGATGATTGAGGACTCCTCCATTTTACATCGGGTGTGTTTCGAGAGCGATTTTTTGTTAGGAGTTATCCTCGGTTTTGGAAAAGATAATGCTGCGCTCTTCCAAAGAGAGAGGGAAATCGAGAATTTTTTGTTCCCTCAACGGTTGTTTGTTTCTAGACATGATATTGAAACTTCTTTGACGACGCCTGTTCCCCTGTCAGGCTTTGGGACTTTAGAAGAGGAACTTACGGCGGTACAGGCGAAAGGGGATGGGGTTTTTGATCCCAATGATGAAACGCTGATGAATTGGACATTGCATTTTCCTTTGGGTTTTTTAGTCGATACGACGAAGACAGATCCTAAAAAGTTGTGTGCCCAATACAAGCAGCAGCGCATCCAAGCCACCAGGGCATATGACAAAGGCAATTTTTTAGAAACCACATTACGCGAATTGACATCCACTAAAAGTGGATCTGCCGGCTAAACTGCTGTATGTAAAATCTCATGTACAAAAACCGCAGAACTTTTAAAATTGGATTGAACGCAGGGGAGACAGTCATGGCATTGAACGAGAAAGAACTGGACTATTTGGAAGAACACATCCCCGAACTTGCCGCTGTGGCCTTTAAGCAGGCATATTGGGCTGCGCTGGCTTCTGGCAGTTCTGTTTTGATGAATGAAAATGACAATCTTGTCGAAATCTTTCCAGATGGTAGCCGAAAGGTGATCAAGCCACTTCCTCCAGGGACTCCCGTTATTCCGGGGCAAAAGATAGTGCTGCGATGAATTTAGATACTCCTCGTCTGCGTATGTTTGCCGGTCCTAATGGCTCGGGTAAGAGCACCTTTAAGACGATGCTTAGACGTGAACTGCTCGGTATTTATATCAACCCTGATCAAATTGAAAAAGAGATCGGTGAACGGGGATTTCTCGATCTAGGCCATTATCAGGTACAGGCTGAAGGCCGAGATATTCTTGAGTTTTTTATAAAATCCCCTCTATTAGAAAGAGCGGATTGCCTGGAAGACGCTGAATTCTTACGATTTAATGACAATAAGCTAAGTTTTCATGACGTGGCAAGTAATGCCTACTTCGCCTCTGTTGCTGCTGACTTTATCCGACAAAAACTCATTCACAATTCAAAATCATTTACTTTTGAAACGGTGATGTCCTTCCCAGATAAGATCGACTTATTGAGAAAAGCTCAATCGCGAGGTTACCGTACATATCTCTATTATGTTGCGACGGATGATCCTTCCATTAATATCTCACGCGTACACCATCGCGTCAGTGTCGGAGGGCATACCGTGCCGGAAGATAGGATTATCTCTCGATATTACCGCTCTTTGGATCTTCTGAAACGATGTTTGGATAGGAGCTGAGAGTATGATCATGCCGAGAATTCATATTGGCGATGGCGCTGTCATTGCTGCAAGAGCTGTAGTGACAAAAGACGTTGGACCCTATGAGGTTTGGGGTGGAAATCCCGCACGGTTAATTAAGAAGCGCTTTTCCGAGGATGCCATTCAAAAGCTGTTACAGATCAAATGGTGGGATTGGGACCTATCTACCTTGAAACAGAACGCATCGTTTCTGCGCTCTGCTGATATAGAGCCTCTGTGGCAAAAATTCATCCAACATCAATTATAATTCGTGAGCTTTTGAAAGAGATCGATCAAGGAGCTACTTTCGCTCTTTGAGAGGGGACTGAAGAATGCGGCGTCTGTCTGCTCTACTGCAGGTAACGCTCGATTAAGTGTCTTGGTTCCTTTTGGAGTTAAAAAAACGTTCTTTGCGCGACCATCAGTAGATCGGACCCGTTTGATTAATTCCTTGTGCTCAAGCCCTTTTATGACCTGAGAAGTTGTATTGGGGTCCAACCCTACCATGTTCCCAATTGCGATTTGAGTAACGGGCTCTGCATTTTTTGTTAACCAGCCAATGGCTGCGAGGATGACAAACTGTGGATGAGTTAGTTCCATCGTTTTAAGAGTAGCCTCGATAGAACTGCGCCATGATGTGCTAATATGCCATAATAGGAATCCAGGACTCTGCTTGGGTCCTTTGTAGATACTGATGGTTTCAAAATCGACCTTCATTCAAATACTCTCATGTTTTTTGCAATAAGTTCAAAATCTCGCCCAGGAATTTCAAAAGATCCTCTTCTAAACGGGAGACCCCACTTTTTTTTGTCTTTTATAAGGGTGAGTTTTTCTAGTAGAGATGTAATAGGCACGTCTTTTGATTTAAAAAAAGTCACATCTCTTCGCCATGGGATGAAATCCGGGCTCATTTCAAAAGTATAAGGATCTCCCTCGTCGATGGTCCCAATGGCGGTAAAGCAGCGACAAACATCTTTACCACCAAAGGTAAAGGTAGGCGAATAGTAGATTAATCCATCCCCTTGAGACATATATTTTAGAGTGCCTATTTTTCCATGACACACCTGCGCAAAACCCCCTTCGATAGCTCTTTGAACATGCTCTTGAGAGGCGACTCCTATCCAATATCTTGTCATCGATTTGTCTCGGATAGTTTATAAGCTCTGATCCTGTGCCCATCTGGATCTAAAATGACAAAAGTGCGCCCAAAATCCATATCTGTCGGCTTTTGAGCAACGGTTACGTGTTTTTTGCTCCATTCGTCGTATAAGGCGTCGACATCGTCACTGGGAAATCCTATCTCCGCAGCGCCGGCGGATGCGTCTACACGAGGCTCAGCTGTGTATTTGGACCAAAGGCCCAGCATCACGCCATTTTTGAGCGCGAATAAGACAAAAGTGGGCGACTCTTCGATTGGTCCAGTCTCAAGTATTTCTTGATAAAAGAGGCTGCTCTTCTGGGGATTTGAGACGAAGAGAAGTACAAAGCCTAAGTGGGGCATAAACATATAATGACTCCTGGTTAAATGCACATTTGTAGATTGTACGTATACGTATTAAATAAACCAATAAAAAAACAGTCGCTCTGCAGCGACTGCTCCTATTTTATGCCAATTCTCTTTCAGCAAAAATTTTCATTGCCTTCGCCATGAAGGCGGCTAGCTCTGGATGGAATGGGTCTAGCTGCTTTCTCATTTCTGGGTGTTCTTCATATAGCTGCGCCATTGCTTTATATACCGCTTGTGTGGCGTTGTGAAATTGTTCTATTAATGTATGGTGTCGTTTAATCAGGCGTTGTGCTTTTTTCGAAGCAGGATCTAATCCTTCCTCAATGCAGGAGGCGAGTTCTTTAAAGAGCTCACAAGCCGCTTTATTCACGTTGTCATAAAAAGCTTGTCCTCTTTTTTTAACATCTTCAACGTCTTTAGTCGGATTTTTAACACTCTTTCCAACGATTTCCTCAGCCGCTGCATAGGAGGCGCCTGCCTGTGCTTTTTTCACGAGCGTGATACAAAAACCATCAAAAATTTCTTTATCTTTCATTTTCTTTTTCCCTTTTAAGTTTGATCGTCTTATCGATGGTTTTTAGCAAAATTCCAATCTTTTCCCACTCCTGACTCAGAGATTTTCTATGAGAATAAAGAGCGGCTAGTTGATCAAAATCACTTTTACCCACAACCTTTTGAATCTGTTTGAGGGAAAAGCCCAATTCTTTGAAGAAGAGGATCTGTTGAAGCTGT
Source organism: Rhabdochlamydiaceae bacterium (assembly GCA_036493355.1). Classification (GTDB taxonomy): domain Bacteria; phylum Chlamydiota; class Chlamydiia; order Chlamydiales; family Rhabdochlamydiaceae; genus JABDFI01. The sequence goes on along the minus strand of DASXPV010000060.1, from coordinate 9,357 downwards.
AACACCGACATCACGTACATTCGGCTGCCCAATGGATATGTGTACCTCGTTGCTGTGATAGACTGGTTCAGCCGCTTGGTGTTGTCCTATCGGCTCTCCAACAGCCTGGAAACAAGCTTTTGCCTCGACGCCTTCGAAGAGGCCATAGAACGTTATGGACGGCCCCAAATCTTCAATACCGACCAAGGGGTGCAATTTACCTCAAAAGAGTTCGTTCAAGCGGTTCTTGGCCGGAATATTCGCTTCAGCATGGATGGGCGCGGACGAGCGCTAGACAACGTATTTGTAGAACGGCTATGGAGATCGGTCAAGTATGAAGACGTCTACTTGCACGATTACCAAAGCGTGCCCGAAGCAAGAGCGGGGCTTGCCAGCTATTTTCAATACTACAACACGGAAAGACCGCATCAGGCGCTCCGCTACAAAACGCCTCACGAGGTGCATTATAAAAAATAAATTCTGGGTCGCGCGCGCCCGCGCGCACGGGGGTTCCCCCGTGCTTCTTCCTGCCTGCGGATGCAGGACTATTGTTGGTTCTGAGCAGGAAGTAACATACTTATGCCAACAAACCAGTTGTCAAGAAAGTATCTATTTTGGCAGGCTGCAGGATCAGCAGCCGTTTCTTCTATTAATGAAGGAACAAAAAAACGGTGAAGCAAACAACTTTTACCTAAAAAGTTGTCCAGCCCATTGGGTCCACCTCAGTAGTGGACTGTCAAGTGCTTCTATGTTGGTTTTTGTGATGCTACATCTAATTGGTTGCCAAGAATATAAGAGAAAGCGTGCCGGCTTCTCCCTGATGACAAATTTGCGGATTGCCCCACACTCCTTAGAGTTTAGACAATCTGTGATGTTGTAACGGGCGACCTATAGATTGATTAAATGGGTGTATTAAGGAAGGGGGTATAGGTTTTAGAATTGGAGACCTGTGCTCCTGATGACGCCTGTGATGGTGATGTCTTCTAGAAGACGCAGTTGGTTCGTTTGAAGGGTTAAGTTGTGGTAGTGGAGTGGGTTTAATTTGTGGAGGGATTTGTGAAACGGCTGGAGGTTTCCCACATTCACGTTCACCTTTTGGCACTGGTTTACCGCAACATGAGCCGTGTGAGTCAACCATGTCACATGTAGAGGTATCTGCTGGTTTAAGTACATTAATAAGGACTCTGAGAGGAACGGACATAACCATTCTCCAAAAAATTTAAAGAGATTTACGAAATCAACCCATGAGTTGGAATTTCAATTCTACAAATTTTACCATTCCGGAAGAAAATGTTCAACTCATATTTTATCGACGCCAGTTATCCTAGCTCCTTCTAAAGTGTCTCAATTCAAGGAGCAAGTAGTCTCCATCTGCGCTAACCCCCTGTCCAATTTCGATCCAGCCCTGTTTTTGATAAAAAGCTAGAGCGTCTTTATTTTTTGTCACACATTTCAGTCGATAGGGAAGGGGAAGTCGTGTCAGAAGATCTTGCATCAAAAGGTTTCCAATTCCTTTTCTTTGGTGGTACGGGGAAACAAACAGATGATGAATAAACGGGATAGCGTCTTGCGTCCAAACTGAGATAAACCCGATGATAACATCATCATCTTCAGCCACCAAAATGGTCTCTCCAGCAGTCGCTTGCTTGAAATCCTCAAGCTTGAATTTATCCGGACTCTCCCAGACAAAAGTCTGCTGTCGTGTGATTAAAAATAGCTTTTCTAATTGTGGAATGTCGTTGTCATTAGAGTGCCGAATCGTTATCACAAAGCTCCCTCACGCTGTCTCCATAGCTGTAGCAATCCATTTTCTTGTCCTCGATCTAGACCTGCTTGTTTTTTAATATTTTCCCTTGAAGCATCCCATTCTAGAACCGATGATACTGTCTCTGAAAGAGGACGAAAGGTGAGACCGGCTTGGATGGCTTTTTGCGCATTAATATTGAAGAATCCAGGCATGTTTCTTGTAGGAGCAAGCCATAAAGGAAGTTCTACCCAGTCTTTAACCTCATGTTGAATGAGGAAATCTTCATCAACCCAATGGATGACACTATTTTTTTTGCTGAATGCCACACATTCCTTAATTAGTTGGCCAAAGGTGAGACTTGTCGCTGGCCCAGTAGCATTGTAGGTTCCGATTGCTTGTCGCTCAACCATCATGACAATCCATTTTGCAAGGTCACGAACATCGATAAGTTGTAAATTTTGAGTGGGGGTTCCAGGGGCTAAAATATCTCCACCTTCAGCAATGCGTACAGGCCAATACGTAAACCTATCAGTTGCATCCAGTGGACCTACGATCAAACCAGGTCGTATAATCAATGATTTATTGGGAAAATAACGATCGATAACATTTTCACAGAGAGCCTTCAATGCTCCATAAGTTTTATCTGTAATCTCTTCGCTTTTTTCATCATCTAATTTTGCAAGTGGGTAATCTTCATCAATGCCAATTTTGTGAAAATTTTTGTACACCCCAATTGTAGAAATAAAGGTGTAATGGTTCGTTGCTTCAACGAAAGCTTTCGATGATGTTTCAACTACTCGTGGCAGATGGCCAGAGGTGTCAATAATTGCATCCCATTTGTGATCTAAGAGGGCCTCTAGATTGCCATCCCTATCACCATGGAGTTGTTCCACTGCTGAGGAAAAAGAGAAGTTGTGAGTCCCTCGATTAAATAGGGTTACTACATGGCCATGTTCACATAGCTCTTCGACAAGATGGGGCCCTAAAAAACTGGTTCCGCCTAAAATGAGAATTTTCAAAGCTAGTATTTTCACTTGATCCTTAGAACTTTCCTAGCAGTTTCATTGTATACCTTACGGGCATGGCTCGAAGCAAGTGAGCGACTAGTCTGTAAACAGAGGGCGAACATCTAATTTTTCCTTTTAGAGCACAATCCACCATGTATTTACCCATTTTCTCCGGCTTCCAGGTAAAGGAAAGCCTCTTGTTAACTTTGAGTCCTGGAGTGTTCACAGGCCCTGGATATACAACAGAAAACTTCAATGGAGTTCCAAAATAGGTCAGAGATAATCCTTCAAAAGCTTTAGCAATTGCAGCTTTTGATGCAGCATAAGCACTTCCAGTGGGCGGGGCAAAAATAGCATTAATGGAGCTCGTAGCAATGAAATTGGCTCCTCCATTGTTTAGGCATGGCTTTTCCCAAAATTCCACCCACGCCAATACTCCAAAGTAGTTGACGGTCATAATTTGTTCGTGAATTCCAAGTTGAAATCGGTTTGGGTTCTCGCAAGCGGACTCTCCTGCAACCCCAGCATTTAGGAAGAGAAGTGAAGGAAGTAGATTTTTATTAAGAATTTGTTGAGATGTCGCTTCAATCTGTTCTTTCTTGGAAACGTCACAAACCATTGGAATAAAGGAGTCTGACAATTCTTTTTGAATCTGGGAGAGTCTGGCGCTAGAACGGGCTATTCCAATGACTATCCAACCTCGCTTTATTAGCTCTCGAGAAATAGCTTCCCCTATCCCAGAAGAGGCGCCTGTGACTAAAGCGACATTTTTTATATTATTCATTTTTTCTCAATGCCATTAGCAAACCTGCATATATTTTCTATGTGGGACTTAGCTCAACGCCAGTTCACAAACATACCAATCAAAACCGAATGTTATCCAGAGGATTTGGAAGGAAATACACCCGCAAATTCATAAAGATTCTTTTAGATTCCTCATGCAACGCAATCAAGTCTTTTTTTCAGGCGCCTAATGGCATCCCCAGCCAATCCCACAGTAAAGATGGTGAGTCCAGATAAACTGAACCAAAAGGGTAGATATCCTTCTTGACCTAAGGTTGCAGCTCGCATTCCTTCCATGACGTATAGAAGGGGGTTGACAAGATGCAGATACCCGAGGATAGGGGAAATGTTATAAATCGCAAACCACGAATACCACCAGCCCCCGAAGCTGTACATTGGGTTGATGACTCGCACGAAGAGGTGCGATAGATTGCTCATTTTTTTCAAAATCGCCACGAGCCAAAGAGCAAAAAATCCGAAAAAGAGGTTGCTCATGATAAAAATCAATGAGAGTTTGAGTAAGCTGATTTTTGTCAGATCGAATTGCGAAAACAGGAGCAATTTTCCCAATGGAAACATCAGAAGACTCATGATCGAAGAGAGGATGGCCCAAGAGACTCCGATGTAAACAAATACAAGCCAAGAGGGGATGGGGAGCGTGAGCGTATAGAGAATCGTTCGATCTCCTTCCAGATCAGCGATCATGACACTCACCTTGCCCATCACTTCAAAAAATCCAAATCCAGCAATGACACCGATGAGGAGAAATGGACCGTAGTCAGTTTTGAGACCGTAGGCAGGCAAAAAATAGCCGAAAATCACCACCGTCGTAAAAAGGAGAAGCGAGGTGTCGATAAGCTTGCCCCAAAATTCTTCTTTGAAGATGCGTAGATCGCGCCGGATTAAATAATAAACTGTTGTCAGGTAGTCTTTGGTAATTGCATTACTTTTCGACATAATCAGACTCCTGCATTAATTTTAAAAACACGTCTTCTAATCGACCTTTTTGATGGAGCTCCATGAGGTTTTTTGGGGTATCGATCGTTTGCACAGATCCGGCATCGACAATGCAGACACGATCTGATAAATGTTCAGCTTCATCTAGATAGTGGGTGGTTAAAAGGACGGAGGCCCCGCTTTGCTTGAGATTCACGATTTGCTCCCAGAGTTGATGTCGAATATGTGGGTCGAGGCCAACTGTTGGTTCATCGAGGATGATCAGCTTTGGTCGGTGAATCAGCGTTCTTGCAATCAAAAATCGCTGCTTGTAGCCACCCGATAAAACAGAGGCTTTAGATTTTGCGTATTCTCGGAGGTGGAATTGATCCATCAGTCGATCAATTTGAGAACTGATGTCTTCAGCAGACATGAGATGGTAGCGCCCCGCGAAAATGAGATTCTCCTCTAGGCTTAGGGATAGATCGAGATTGGGTTTTTGGGGACAAAATCCCACCATCTTTCGATAGGCAACAATGTCCTCATAAATGGATTTAGCTTTGTAAAGGACGTCCCCGCCATTGCACGGATGCAGCCCCGCTAAAATTGTAGACAAGGTCGTTTTCCCAGCGCCATTGATGCCGAGAAGTCCTAAAATTTCGCCTTCGTGGATATCGAGAGAGACCCCTTTCAGGGCCTCTTTAGTATGGCTACCGTCTCGATATGTTTTTTTTACTGATTGAACTTTGATCAGTGCCTGATGCATAAAAATACCAAATAGTTAGAGGAAATTGCAAAACTAATGCCCTCAACAAGAGAATTTAGGGGAACTACTTGACCTGTAGCACATTTTTAGTCCCTAAATTCTCTTATTGGGGCATTTGCCTTGCAATTGAATAGTAATTTTTTGATTTCTGACGACTTGTGGCAAAGAGGATCCGTCTCTTTTGCTTCATCGCCTCTGCAGCCTATGCTCACTACTATGTGGCTAGTCTCATTAGCTGATCTGCAGCCAATACTAACACTCCAAACATCAGATGGCAGGCAACTTTAGCATTTCCACGTACTCGAAGCTTACAAGCCCCAAATTCGTCTTTTAAGCGGGCATTCGCTCGCTCTGCCGTCGATCGTTCGTTATAGCGTAGTGTTTCTGGAAATGCCAAGTTTAATGTCTTGCGGGCTACATTCTCTCCAGCCAATTCTTCTTGTAGTTGTTTGTTTCTTCTTGGATTCTTGTCGATTAAAGGGACGTGCCCAAGTGATTGGCTATGCTCCTTAATAGCAGGGACGTCGTATCCCGCATCCATTAAATCGTAGCAACTGACAATCTTTTGAGCCGTCCAGGTAGCAAGCGGGATGGCGACCTGACTATCGTGTACTGAAGCTGAGGTCACAATTGCACTAACAGGAATCCCACCATCTACAGTGTCTAAGTGCAATTTGTATCCCACCCAATACATCGTATTTCCCTTGCTATCTTTTTTAGCGCCTTTATCACATCGCTTTGGCAGATCTTGTAGCATTTCCTCTAAGGTCATCGTTTTCTGCCTTTCCACACGCGTCATCTATGGATCGACATGTTCTTGCCCTTTTTTCGGACGCCCCATTTTTATGGACATGCCTTGTTTTTCTGCTTTCACTTTTGCAAGCACTTTTTCTCGTGCTTTAATGGGCGTGGAATCTCGCGAATTATGCAAAATCACCTCCTCGCTCAGCGTTTTCTTGATCAGCGTTTCGTGCGCCTGATGAGCAAGTCCTATATCTGCAAATTCGGCAAACGCTCTACAAAAAGTTGATTCGCTTGGAATGTGCCGGACAGATTCCCAGCCACAAATACGTTTCACATTTTTGTCGGAAGATTCAACCATCTCTTTGATTGAATCGACGATGATTTGCGGCTGATTGAGAGTTATCATGTGGTCGCTTTCTTCAGCAATCACCTGCTTGCCCTGAGTCGATTTAGTGGTAAGATCTTTCTGGAGCTCTTTGAAATGAACATAAAAAGCATCAATTTGTTCTTGAGAATATCCACTCCCCTCAGCAGGGGGCACTTTAGCAGCAGAGATGACAATGAGAGGTTTATTCCACGGAGATCTACCCACTGCCTTAAGCTGCTTGCAGCTTTTTTCAAATTGAGCCCCTTCTCCAAGAACTGTACGCATGAACTTCGTGGTGCGAAGTTGAGATAAGAGCTGTTGTTGTGTTTGTTCTGAGAAAACGGCAATGCCTTCCTTATACCTGGGCAAGTGAGTGACAAGACGGGCAATCCCAAAACGACTAACAAGCATCATCATCGTATGATTCATTTGAGGCGTCGGCATCGTTTCAAATTGCTTTTCATGAGAAGAATCAACAAGAACGACTCCAAGTACCTCATCTGGATACAGGCTGGCCCAAAGCTGGGCATTTATGCCTCCAAAGGAGTGCCCAACCAGGATGTAAGGACCAAGAATATTTGCCTTCTTGAGGGCCGCACGAGATTCCATGACAATATTTTCACTCGTCCTTTCCAAAGGGCTTTCATCACTCCATCCATTGCCGGCTCGATCAATGGCCGTAACTTGGGTAAACTCGGCAACCTTTGGCTGCACAAGAGACCATCCAAGAGCATTGCATCCCATGCCTGCATCGAGAATAACCGATGGCCCACCGCTACCGGTAGTGTGGAGGTGGATGTTGTAGCCACCGACATCGACAAGTTTGCCAATGGGCGGATATTTCTTAGCGTCTATTTTGTCGCTAATACCTTGATAGAGAGCTCCGCTTAAAGCAAGAACAGTGGCCGTGCCGACAAGGCCAAGGCCGATTCTTTTAGTCCATTTCCAAAACATAGGAGGTTTTCCGGGTTGGTTGCTATTTTTGATAGTTGAGAAAAAATATTTCGATACTTGGTTGAGTGAATTCAATGCATAGCTAGACGTGCTATAGATAGAGCCATAGGCTCCTGTTAACCGAGAACATGTTCTTGGGATGCCGGACATTTACTTTTTCCCCTTTGTCATCTTCTGTTTATTTGGAAACGCAGAAGCTGTGAAAATACCCATTGCCTGATACAGAAACTCTGGAAATTTTGGATGGTAAGCTGCATAGTATTCTCGTTGACTCAAAATGCTATCTCGAAATTTTAAAAAAATTTCTTCCGTTACAGATTGGAACTCCGTTAGTAAGTCGTAGTACCGTTTGATAATCTCTTGGGCCTCTTGTGAACTGGGATCAAGCCCTTGTTCGACGGCTTTCACGGCAACGTTCATGAGTTTATTGGATCTGTCCGTAAATACATCGATCTGTTCCTCTGAAAGATTTTCAATTTTTTTCTGAACTTTCTCAAAGGCTTCCTTTCCAAGCTCCTTCATTTGAATTTCTTCCACTTCTCTTATTGTGTTTTGTAAGGAACGAAATTTCTCAAGACGCTCTTGCTGGTTCAAATTGCAATTTTTGTATTGAGGGAGGACGATATCGATGCTAGCCGCATGGTGTTGCAGTCTTTTGATCTCCTTAACGAGCGCTTGTTTGCGTACCATCAGAGCAGACGCAGCTGCCTTATTGCAATCTTTTGAGTGAAAAATTTCTTTGATCTTGGGCAAGCCTATTCCAACCTTTTTAAAGAAAACAATTTCATAAAGACGCATGAATTGTTCATCGCTGTAGATGCGCTTTCCATTCCCCATTCGGATCGATGGCTTGAGCAAGCCGATCTGATCATAATGTCTCAGAGTACGGATAGTGACTCGAGCTTTTTTAGCGAGAGATGTAATACTATGTTCCATAAACGGATTCCCTCATAGAAGAAGTAACCAATATACACGATTACGTAACGTCAACTACAACAGGAATATCAAGGAATGTCAGAAAACAATAATTATTTAGCTCAAAGATCGAAGAAAATCTTTACTTTGACAGATTAGAGCCATGGCTTCGCGATTCCGAGCTTTTGCCTCTTTTGTATGCCAACCATGACGAAAAGCTGCTTGGCGAGCGCAAGCTTTACCTAATTTAGTTCTAGGTCCGGTTGAGGGGCCCCCATGCATATAGCATGTAGATCTTCCTCGAACAGCCCATTTTAGGCATTGCTCCTTCGATCTTTTACTTTTGGCTGTGCACTGGGCCACTATTATCCATGGGGTTCAATTCTCATTTTTTTCTGCATTCCCCCCTTCCTTCAGCCTGATTGGCAGCGAGATTTTGAGTAACAATCGCCTGTCCCTCATTATGCACATGGACTACTTGAACTGTCTGCTGACCACCGGAGCGATATTTAAGCAGAGTCTGCATGGTTTGGTTGGCAGTATTCAGTAATTTGTGAGATAAGGCCAGAAATCGCTCCAAGTGATAAAACCCTTGGCCTGGGCTATGTGCGGCGCTCAAACATTTAAAAGCACTATCTTGTAGGGCGATGAATTGGCCGAGCAGTAATGCCTCTGTTTCGTCTTGAGGCTGCAGCGCTGCTAGCAAGGTCGATACATCGTTGAGACGCTGATCGCTGGTCTCAGATGACATGGCTAGTGCTACTTTATAGAGTATCCTTTCTGCAATAATGGGATTTTCTGTCCCAGCACTGCGCTTTATAGCTGCTGTGAGCTTTGACTCATCCATTGGAGTGCCGTCGGAGAGCTGTAAGGATTCAAATTGATGCGCTCCTGTTGTTTCGCTTTTGGCAAATTTCCAGCGCAGGAAGGGTTCCTGGCGCTGGTTAAGAGTTGATTCTGGTTGTTGGATGTTATGCATAAATCGTCTTAAACCTCATTATATGGGTGGGTATGTTTTTAATAGACTTCTTTCGAAACTAAACTTTTGAGTATACTCGTCCTCCAAAAGTGTGGAGGTATGATGAAATTCGAAATGGTAAAGGATCTGGACGACGAAAAGTTTCGTCGCCTGACAGGCGTTAAAAGGACTACATTTTTA
>DASXPV010000059.1:0-3878 GCA_036493355.1 Rhabdochlamydiaceae bacterium | reverse complement strand
ATCAAATACCCTGCTTGGGTGCAATCCGCTGTTGTGCCTTCTGTAATAACGACCCTGATCGGCAGGCCATGCGCATCCACGGCAAGATGCAATTTTGTGTTGAGCCCCCTTTAGTGCGACTCATGCTTTGATTGCCGCCTTTAGCTCCCGCTGCATGAGGATGTACTTTGCAATGCGAAGCATCTATTACAAGCCACTCATAATCTGGGTCGTCAATCAATACCTCAAGCAATCGTTCCCAAACCCCTTGATTGCGCCATCGGATAAATCGGCGATGGGTATTGCGCCAGCCTCCATAGTCTGGAGGGAGATCTCTCCATGGAGCTCCAGTTCGCAATATCCAAAATACTGCATTGATAAAAGTCCTGTTGTCTCGTGCTATGCCACCCCAAATCCCCCTTCGTCCTGGCAAGTGAGGTTCCAGTAAATTCCAAACTCTGTCGGATATATCATGTCTTCTGTGTGCTTCCATAGATGCTCCCTTGGTAAGCATGAGAGGATACCACACTTAAATATTTTTTATCTCGTGACGACACTATCTAGAACATCTTCACTGCGTATTAGCAAGGGGGATTTTCACTTTTTAGCTTGAGAAAGTCAACGGGTTTCCCGCATTTTTACGCAACTGATCAGCTAGTCCGAATAAAATCTTAAATGGTTTGAGAGGAAAATCAAGTTCTGGTTTAATCTCTGTTGTTCAGAGTTTTATGCCGAATGGGTCTGAAAATCCTTGTGTCACTGCTTCTATTCCAGTTAGCCAAATTTTTTGAATTTGGCAGAAAAAAACGTCAACATATTGACGTTTTTAGGAATCGAAGTAAAGCACCCGTCAGGAGCTGAACCGGCGGGGAACCCGGATTCCAGTTCCCTTCCAAAATTTTCGCAAAAAATTCTATCTGTCATTAAGAGGTCTCATGACAAGTAGCCCTACACAAATTATTTATCTCAATGGGCCATCAGGTAGTGGTAAGACGACACTTGCAAAAGCCTTACAACACGCATTTGAGGAGCCTTTTTTACATGTCGGTATTGATAAAATCATTGGATGGATGCCAGAAAAAATCAATGATTGGACAGGAGGAGAAGCTCCTCTTGGGTACAGCTGGAAAAAAAGCGTGGATACGTCTGGTAAGCCAATTCAGGAACTACAAGCCGGACCCTACGCTCAAAAGATAGGAAAAACATTCCAAGAAGTAATCCTTGCACTTGCTAAAATGGGCCATCGTATTGTGATTGATGATGTCTCTTTCGGGAAACAGCAACTTGACGAATGGAAAAAAACATTAAAAGACTTCAGAGTTTTATGGGTTGGAGTAAATGCGCCACTTCCTATTTTGGAACAAAGGGAAAAAGAACGAGGTAATCGTATCCCAGGATCTGCAAGAGGACAGTTCCATAAAGTTCATGTTGATACTACTTATGACTTGGAAATAGATACATATCATGCAACTATCAGCGAAAATTCGGAAGCTCGCCGGATGTGGATTGGCATATAGGAGAATTCTTTATCATTTCCAAATTTCAAGGAAAAGGCATTGGACGCATTGTAGCAGAGAAAGTCTTCAACCAGTTTCCTGGTGTATGGGAAACTTCTCAAATACCAGAAAATACAGCAGCAATAGAATTTTGGAACAAAGTTGTCAGTCAATATTCACATGGCCAATTTGAAAAAACGCTTAAGACCATCGCCGAACCACAATCGCATCCTATGATTATTTTTAAATTTACCTCTCAAGGAAGGCCATGAACATAACTATTCGAAGAGCCGTAGCAAAAGATGCTCCATGCATTGTTGAGGCCGAGAGAGAAATTGCGCAAACACCTGGTTATTTTTGTTCTCAACCAGATGAAATGGACGAACAAGCTGTTAAACACACTATCCTGTCTCCTCAGAATGTTTATTTGGTTGCTGAACAGGAAGGTCAAATCGTAGCCCATGCTTTTTTAGAACCTTATACTTTGCAATCATTACGTCACATTGCTGATTTAAATATTGCGGTTCATCTAGGTTGGCAAGGCAAGGGGATAGGCGAAAAACTACTTGAACAAATTATTAAATTGGCAAGAAGCTCATCTGTTATAGAAAAAATCCAACTCAACGTCAGAGCCTCAAATATTGCGGCGATCTCACTCTACAAAAAAATGGGATTTCAAGAGGAAGGAAGATTAAAAAACAGAGTTAAGCTTAAAGAGCGTTACATTGATGACATTGTAATGGGCTTAGATTTGAAGAGAAACAAGGAAATCGAAAATTTTCTAATACGTTCCATGAAGGACAATGATATTGCAAAAATAGTAAGTCACTATTCTTTCCCCTGGTCCACGCCCGAAAAGACCCAGCAAATGTGGGAAACATATTATCACGAACAGCAAAAGGGGATTCGTACTGTTGCAGTAATAGAAAAAGACCATGAAATATTGGGATATGGAAGCCTACTTCGCAAATCACAATGTTGTTATCTTGCAACTGCGAATATTCCTGAAATAAATGCCATTTGGATTGATGAAGATTATCGCAAACAAGGCCTTGGTACTGCCTTAATTAAATGGATTGAAAATCTTGCAATCCAGGGAGGATATAGCCGAATAGGCATCGGAGTGGGTCTATATCGTGATTATGGCCCAGCTCAACAGCTTTATTTTCAATTAGGCTACATTCCTGAAGGTAGTGGCATTACCTACAAAGGCCAGCCCTCTGTTGCTGGACAATCTTATCCACTAGACGATGAACTTCTTCTTTGGTTAACAAAAGCATTATTATGATGGATTGATCTTCACATGACAGAGGCATTTTATACCATTCGCAAAAAATAAAGTCATATTTGACAGCGTCGGCTTAGTAACAAATTTTTGTCAAATATGCCTTTGTTTTTCGCAAATGGTATTAAGGGATACTTGTGAATACTCGAGTCAGAAAATTTTTTTCATACTACAAACCTTATCTTAGACTTTTCGCCGCGGATATGGGTTGCGCGGTGATTGCCTCTGCAGCAACGCTTACTATCCCCCTATGTGTCCGATACATTACATCAAATTTATTAGAGATCGGCTCAGAGAATGCTCTCCATCAAATCTACATGATGGGCGGCCTCATGCTCGGTTTGATTGCTATTTACGCGGCGTGCAATGCATTTATTGGCTATCAAGGACATGTAATGGGTGCCTTGATGGAAAGAGATATGCGCAATGAGTTATTTGAGCATTATCAAAAGCTCTCCTTCAAATTTTACGATGAGCACAAAACGGGTCAGCTAATGACCAGGATCTCTAACGATACATTTGATCTTGCTGAACTCTACCATCATGGCCCAGAAGATGTGGTTATTTCCTTTCTGAATTTTATCGGTGCGTTTGTCATCTTGATCAATATTAATACAAAATTGGCTCTTATTGCCCTTCTTTTTGTTCCTGTGATGGGAATCTATGGATTTTATACAGCCAGGAAAATGTACACGGCGTTAAAGAAGAGCAGTGACAGAATCGGGGATATCAATGCCCAAGTAGAAGACACTCTTGCAGGCATTAGAGTAGTCAAATCGTTCACCAATGAAGAAATCGAAAAGAAAAAATTCACCTATGAAAATAATCGTTTCCTTGAGAGCAGGCGGAAAGGCTATAAGGCGGAGGCCTGTTTCTACGATGGTTTGATCTCTTTTACCCAGCTTATGACGATCAGCATTGTGATCTTTGGAGCAGCAAGCATTGTTAAAGGCTTTCTAGATTTAGCCGATTTAATCACTCACCTTACGCACAAGACCCTAAAAATCATTTGATCAAACACGCCGAGCGGGTATAAAATTTTTGTTCACTCTTTGGAGAAAGTTGATGAACCAAATGCTCGATATCTATTCGGATTACTTAATCGCTCAAAATCAGTA
>DASXPV010000058.1:0-43455 GCA_036493355.1 Rhabdochlamydiaceae bacterium | reverse complement strand
CAGAAAGTGCAAACACGCCGCCAAGAAAACCATTAAGAAAACCGGCCACGTCGTAAGCGATGTCGGTAAATATATCGACAAACACAAAACAGAGATCATCATCGGCACAATTATTGTTGTCGCAGTAGGCGTTACGTGTGGATTGGGAGCAGCCGGCACAGCCGCTGTGGCGTCCGTAGTCGCACCTGAAGCTTCTCCCAACGCTCCTGCGCACGGCAGGCGAAGAAAGGAGGAAAAGGATGACGAGCCAGTGGGTCCGGACCCCGAGCCTCCTCCTCGAGAGGCTCCCAGCCTCGCTGAACTTTCCGCGCGAGCTTTCCTTCCGCAGCGCGTCACGGAAAACTGGGTCGGCAATGTCGTTAACTCAATTGCCCGTGATTTGTCTCCCGCAGCACCAGAACAAGCTCCAGAGCCCAAAGAGCAGGGAGACAAGCCGGGTTTCCTCAAGAAAATGGGCGGAGCAGTTTTACAAGGTTTAGAGCTTGTGGGACGCGGTGTGGCCGGCGAACCGATAGATCCGCATCTGCAAAGACATGCCGCACTCACAGAACCCGAGTCGTGCATCCCCATCGCGCCTACCGAAAAAGAGCGCGATCCAAAAGAGCTTTCGAAAATGGCTCAGGCTGTGCCGCCTAGCAATCGTACTCCGAGGGAAACGCCCATTAATCCCACTCTTTACTCTTCTCTTACACCGCCCGATCGCATCGTGCCCTCTTCTTCGAAAAAGGAAAAAGCCGGGCAAGACGGCATCAAAAAAATAGAACAGCCACAGCCACAAGTTTTGAATCTTTACGATAAAGAGCAGATCGCTAAGATAATACCACCTGATCGCTCGAGTGTGTTCAAAACATCTGGGGAGCAAAGAACAGACAAATGCATCGTTTATATCAATGGTATGAACACTGATTTTGCAGATGGCTGCCAAAACTTGGAATATCTCCAATCTTTTGTTCCGGATGCCAGCATCACTTGGATCTATAATCATTCGAATGGCGGGGGAGTAGATTTGGCAGAAATAATATTATTAAATTATTCAGGTTTTGCGCCGGTAACGGGAGATTTACTCAAGCAAGTATGGCTGGAATTTTATGAGAAAAATAAAGATAATCCCGATGCGGTATTATTCCACGTTTGCCATAGTCAAGGAGCTCTTTTGACGAGAGCAGCGTTACTTGAATCAGCGCCCGAAGTTCAAAGGCAGATTGAGATATTAGCCGTTGCTCCTGCAACAATCATATCAAAAAACTGGTGCTTTAGATCGTTTAATTATGCTTGTAGCAACGATATAGTTCCTAAATTAGGTATGTTTTATGACATACTAGCTTCACAGTACAGAAGAAACGAAATGGAGCAAGTGGAATATCTAATCGAGAAGGAAGAAATTCGTAAAGAGCTTATTATGTTAGAATCGGATTCTGGTGGCATGAAGCATGACTTTAGGAATGAAATTTATCAAGAACTTATCCATAAGCATATAAACAAATACATGCGTAAGCAATAGTGGTATGAAGAGAGCTTGTGCTATTTTTTGTGTTATAATTTTTCTTTTTGGCTGTGACAAAAACAATTCTCGATTTAGTTCAGGAACAGATAAAAAAGAAAAATTAGCAGATGAAATTAGTTTTAGAATTGCAGAGCAATTATATACAGAAAAAGGACTACAGCCATGCGGATTTGGCGGTGGGACAATGGATAAGGTTAGAGAACTTGTGTTATGTTTTTTTTGCTATAAAAGGATTGACATAGATGAAGCTAGAGAACTATTGATGTCCGCTGGAAATATGTTTCTAGATGCAATAAATGAAGATGAAAGAATTCGTCCTTATTTAATAAACTATCCTTTTCTTCCTAAAAACATTGGAATTGAAATTTATTTTAAAGAACTTAATGGATCAAACATAAAAGAACCAGGAAAATTACACGTTGCTTGGTTAATGAATGGGTTATTGACTTATGATGATGAAAATCTAGAAACCAAACGCCTTCAAACAATACACAAAGAAACATTTGAAGAAGCTATAGAGATACTCAAAGAATCTGAGAAACACAAGGCTGTAGTCAGACCATTCGCGAAAAATAAAGTCATATTTGACAAGAAGGCAGCATAAATTTTTGCGTCTGGAGCGAGCGACCATTGCCGATGGCAAGGCGCGAGTGAAGACCAAAAATTTGTTGCTAAGCCGACGCTGTCAAATATGACTTTATTTTTCGCGAATGGTATCAGTCTCTAAGAAGTTGCCGCAAGACATAGGGAAGGATGCCGCCATGACGATAATAGTCGATATCGATAGGAGTATCTAAGCGGACGAGAAGCTTGGCGCGGTCCACGTGTGTGCCACCGCGGTGGATTTCCAAAACGGCTTCTTGGTGGGGGTGGAGGGTGCCCTCTAAGCCCGTAAGAGAAAAGGTTTCGCTGCCAGTGATTCCCAAAGTTTCATAGTTTTGGTCCTCTAGGAATTGCAAAGGCAAGACTCCCATGCCGACGAGATTGCTGCGGTGGATGCGCTCAAAGCTCTGGGCTACGACAGCTCGCACACCGAGTAGCGCAGTTCCCTTTGCAGCCCAATCGCGTGAGCTTCCCATGCCATAATCTTTGCCAGCAAAGATGATAAGAGGGACATTGCGTTCTGCATATTTTTGACAGGCGTCGAAGATAGGCATAAGCGTGCCGTCGGGCATAAGCTTGGTAAAGCCGCCCTCTTTGCCATCGGCCATTTTATTGCGGATGCGCACATTGGCAAAGGTGCCGCGCATCATGATGTTGTGGTTTCCTCGCCGGCTTCCATAGCTATTAAAATCTTCTGGTTTGACGCCGAGCGCGATGAGGTATTTTCCCGCGGGAGTATCGGATTTAAACGCTCCGGCCGGAGAGATGTGATCCGTGGTGATGGAATCTCCAAAGAGGGCCAAAGTACGCATTTCTTTTAACGCGGTATGCTTGGGGACGCTAGAAGAAAAGGAGTCGAAGAATGGCGGCTTTTGGATATAGGTGCTGCGCGCATCCCACTCGTATCGCGCCCCTTTTTTGGTCGCGATCTCTTTCCACAGAGGATTTTCATCGAGGATATGCGCATAGCGCTTCTTGAACATCTCAGCGTTAAGCCCGCGTTGGATTTCTCTTTGGATCTCATCCGATGAGGGCCAGACATCCTTTAAGTAGACCGGCTTTCCATTTTTGCCTATGCCCAGCGGCTCTTGAGAGAGATCGATATCGACTCTTCCGGCTAGTGCAAAGGCGACGACAAGCGGCGGAGACATGAGAAAATTGGCTTTTACGGAGCCGTGGATGCGCGCCTCGAAATTGCGATTTCCGCTTAAAACGCTAGCGACAATCATATCTTGCTCTTTGATCGCATTTTCAATTTTCTCATCCAGTGGTCCGCTGTTGCCGATGCACGTCGTGCACCCGTAAGCAATCATTTGAAATCCCAGGTCGTTTAAATACTTCTGAAGACCTGTTTTTTCCAAATAATCTGTCACGACGCGCGAGCCTGGTGCCAGGCTCGTTTTGATCGCGGGATTGACTTTAAGCCCGTGTTCCACAGCCTTTTTTGCCAAAAGCCCCGCGCCGATCATCACCTGCGGGTTGCTCGTATTCGTACAGCTCGTGATTGCCGCGATGACAATCGAACCTTGATGCATGATGTAATCAGAAGGCTTGTATCCGGGATTGACCAGGGTGTGCGTTATGGGGCGGTTAGTGACCATTTCCGATTCGCTAAAACTCAAGGCTCCCGATTCGAGGACTTCTTTCCCACCTGTGATATGCGAGTCTTTCACGTGGAACGATCCATTGGAATGCACAGGAACTTCTTTCTCCCACTCCTCTTGGCTCTTTCCATATCCGCCTTCGGCATGTGGCGCTGTAAAGAGCTGCGTGAATTTCTCCTTCAAGGCAGGAAGATCGATGCGGTCTTGAGGGCGTTTAGGACCTGCCACGCAAGGAGATACGCTATGCAGATCCAAATCGAGTACTCTGGAGTAATCCACCTCCCCTTGCTTAGGGATACCGAAGAGTTTTTGCTCTACGAGATACTCCCTTACGCGCTCGATATGCTCAGGATCCCTTCCGGTCATCTTTAGATAAAGAAGCGTCTGCTCATCGACGGGGAATAATCCCGTTGTCGCGCCATACTCGGGAGCCATATTGCCAATTGTCGCCCTGTCCGCAACCGTCAAGTGCGCAGCGCCCTCTCCAAAAAACTCCACAAATTTTCCCACTACCTTTTCTTTGCGCAAAAGCTCAGTGATCCGCAATGTAAGGTCCGTCGCTGTCACGCCTTCGCGAAGGCGTCCGTGCAAATGCACGCCGATCACTTCAGGGCTGGGAAGGAACATCGGTTGTCCCAGCATCGCGACCTCCGCCTCAATTCCCCCTACACCCCATCCCAAAACCCCGAGTCCATTGATCATCGTGGTATGCGAATCTGTTCCCACCAGAGTATCAAAAAAGAGAAGGTGTTTGCCTTCCACCTCCTTGGCGGTGACAACATCGGCGATGTGTTCTAAATTCACCTGATGCACGATGCCGATGCCCGGCGGAACGACCTTAAATGTCTTGAATGCCTGCTGGCCCCAGTTGAGAAAGGAGTAGCGCTCTGCGTTGCGCTCGAATTCGAGCTTTAAATTATAGAGAAATGCATCGTCGCTTCCCGCGCGATCGACTTGCACAGAATGATCGATCACCAAGTCCACAGGCACGATGGGCTCAATGGCATTGGCCTGCATCCCTTGCTCAGCTACCGTATCGCGCATCGCCGCCAAATCGACGAGAAGGGGCACTCCAGTAAAGTCCTGCAAAATCACGCGCGAGACGACAAAAGGCACATCGCCAGATTCACCTTGATGCGGATTCCACTGGGCAAGGCGCGCAATATCTTCCTCTTTAACCCGCTTTCCATCGCAATTGCGCAAAAGCGATTCGAGCATGATACGGATCGTAACAGGCAGGCGAGAGAGTTTATAGCCTTTCTTTTCCAGAGCGGGAAGGGAATAAAACGAATATTTCTTATCTTTTGATAAAGCTTGCAACGTATCGAATGGATTCATAAAAACGATCCTTTTTTTCTTTTTTAAAAAGAAAGAGCTTTCCCATCAATATCTTTCGTAGGCATTGGCCTTTTGCCAAGAAGGTACCACTTTTTCATTGAGAATCGAATCAAAGCGCACCTGAATCGTAAGGTATGGATAGGAGTGGCGGTTGTCAAAATCCCTATTTTCCTCTTTTTTATTGAGCTTGATGAGGATTTCCTTATTCAACCAAGGCGCCGTCGCAAGCGAGCCGTCCTGTTTTTCCAGGCGCTGGAAGATTTGATACTGCTTATCTTTTTGATAGCGAGGGGATTCTTGATAAAAACGCATCAACAGGTCAATGATTTCTTGCGGCTTGTTCTGATAGCCTTGGACATAGAAATCCACTTCCGCGCCAATTAAGTGTTTAGAATTCTGATTGACAGAAGAAGCGTCGGCATAGGTGTTGTGGGAAACGCAGCGATGGCCGCAGGTGATAATCACCTTTGCTTTTGTCTTTTCCTGCACGTAATTGAGCAGTTCGATCAAAATGGGATAGATGAATTCTTTATTATCCCTTAAGGGAAGGGAGTGCTTTTGAGATCCCCCGCAATCAAAGTGCTCGCCTTGCGAAGGGTTTAAATTGTTCCCCTTGCAGCGGAAGAACTCTTTGGTTATTTTGGGCTGGTTGCCGCTATAGGCTTTTTCCCAAGAGTAACACTCTCGGATACGATTCTTGGGAACTTCAATGGCGTAATGGCACTCGTCTTGATTTCTGAGGATGAACTCTCCTTTGGCATTGTTGCGGCGCATCTTATCTTGCTCCGACTGTTCGAGCCCCGAACAGCTCGCCAAGAGGCACAGTGCATAAAAAGTTGAGAACAAGCCTTTTTTTAATCTCGTCATTTCTTATAATCCGAAAAAAGAAGGGGTGTTCCTAAAAATACAATGCTGCCATCAGAATGTAAAGAATATTTAATCGCCGAAAATCCTTTAATGCGCAAGATTTTCGAGGATGTGGGCACGCTTGCCAAAAGCACTGCCTCTGTTTTCATCAGCGGGGAATCCGGTACGGGCAAAGAGGTGATCGCCCAAGAAATCCATCGCCAATCGCACAGAGCCAAGCAAGCTTTCATCAAAGTTAATTGTGCGGCTATACCGGGCTCTTTATTAGAATCAGAATTTTTCGGACACGAGAAAGGATCCTTTACGGGCGCCATCCAGCGCCGCATCGGCCGTTTTGAATTAGCGGACAAAGGGACTCTTCTTCTCGACGAGATTTCTGAAATTCCCCTCGAGCTGCAGCCAAAATTGCTCCGCGCTGTTCAAGAAATGGAATTCGAGCGCGTAGGGGGATCTCAGCCCATTCAAGTCGATGTCCGGCTCATTTCCACCTCCAATCGCTCCATGAAGCAAGCCATTGAGCAAAAGCTCTTTCGCGAAGACCTCTACTACCGCCTCAATGTCGTTCCGATCTATCTTCCAACACTGCGCGATCGGCGCGAAGATATCATTCCCCTTGCGGAATATTTTCTCCAGCGCCTGTGCGGAGAAAATGGCAAAAGAAGTAAAAATTTCACACCTGAGGCAAAAAAGATGCTCATGGATTACCCGTGGCCGGGAAATATCCGCGAACTTGCCAACGTCGTAGAGCGCACCGTCGTCATGCACGGAGAAAACAGTATCGATTGCCTCCATGTGCAATTCGATATTTCCCCTACACAGACGGCTCCCTTTTTTCCTGCAGGGCTTACTTTAAAGGAATTGGAAAAAAATTGGATTTTGCGCACCCTGGAAAGGGAAAAAAACAATAAGACGCGCACGGCCCATGTTTTGGGAATCAGCGTACGCACATTGCGCAATAAGTTAAAAGAATATTACTCTGCCGGAAGGGATTCCTTTCCAGATCGTTAATCGCTTATGGTTCACATATTCGAGGATCAATTCCATCATCGCTGGTGGCATGAGCTTATCAAAAGTCCCCAGCCGTGACGCTAATGCGCGCTTGACGATGATTTCACTTTTCCGGGTGGCTACTTTTGTCCACTCTATGCGCTCTTCTTTAGTTAAATAATAGTAATCGTCATCTGGCAAATCGCAAAAAGGCGATGGCGTTAAAAACAGACAGCATAATTCTCTTCGGTTATCAGGCGGTCTTTCATCCGTGACAAATCCCATGCGCTGAGGACAAGGGGCTCCTGCGCCACTTTCTTCCAGACCTTTTTCTTTTTGCTGCTCAGAATTGCAATAGCAACAGACATAGGGATAGTAGCAAAGGAGCGCCAAAACTGCGCCGCATGCCAAATTGAGCGGGCAAAGAAGGCCTGTAGTACAATTGGCTCCGATTTTTCTCATCCCGATGGAATGGGTGATTGTTCTTTGACGTCCCTCCAGTGTTACCCATTCTCCTGCGGCTTCTCCCGGTACATCTCCATAAGGAATCTTATAAAATGTTTCCCTATTTTGGCTGGATTCGGAATAAGATATTTCATGCATAGCCATACTTCCTCCCTATACCATTCGTAAAAAAAAAGACATAAATGCTCGCTCTAGACGCAAAAATTTATGCCGTCTTCTTGTCAAATATGACTTTATTTTTTGCGATGGTATTATCTCTCTAATGAAAAACGATGATTCACTATTTTAAAGAAAAAATTGATATAAATAAATAAAAATTTATATTTTCTGCGGCATTATATTAGGCTATCGGCCCCTATTATCTTAAAGGAGAGTGCCATGCCCATGCGCTTGGAGGAATGCTGCACGCTCGCCAACAACATGCTGATTTCATAAATCTGGAATTCAATTTGAACCATGACTACAAGTTCAATAGAGTCTATCAAGGTAAAATCGTCTTTTCCATCCCACTATACTCCCTCTCATGACAAAAAAATGCCGTAGGTCCCTGCCACATAAAGCAACCTCTTATTTATCAACCCATTGAACGCTTTGATAGCATTCCCTTAAGCAGTCACTTTTGTATGAAAAGAATTTCTAAATACTTAAACCCCTCTCTTCCCTATAATAAAAGGCCATTATGAAGTGGATTGAGCAATTTCAACTTTTTCTTTTCGATTTTGATGGAATACTCGTAGATACCGAGTATTTGCATTATTCTGCCTATGTGAAAATGTGCGCGCTTCGAGGGTTTTCATTGGAATGGGATTTTGAACACTATTGCACAATCGCCCACAGAGAATCCCAGGGCATAAGGAAAGCCCTTCTTAGCCAGCTCCCGGCACTTGCCGCGCAAGAACCGAATTGGGACGCACTTTATGCCGAGAAAAAAAAATGCTACATGCAATTGCTCGAAAATTCCGAGAACCTGCAGCTTTTGCCCGGCGTAGAGTCCCTATTGCGCGTTTTGCACGAGCGCAACATCGCTCATTGCGTCGTGACGAATTCCCCGCGCGAACACATTGAAATGATTAGAGCTTTGCTGCCCTCTCTACAGCGCATACCGCATTGGATCACGCGAGAGGACTACACTCTGCCCAAGCCTTCCCCTGAAGGGTATCAAAAAGCGCTCTCTCTTTATCCTTATCCTAAAGAAAAGGTCATCGGTTTTGAGGATACGCTCAAGGGATTTCAGGCGCTCCACGCCGTAGCAGGACAATGCGTACTTATTTGCCCACCGCACCGCACACACATCCCCGAATGCCTCGCCCTCGGTGGAACCCACTTCCCCTCCTTCCCCTTAGATCTCATCCTTTAGCTGCTTTTTGAGTCTTTTTCTCTCAAATCAATTTCTTTTAGGAGTTAATCATTTCTTAGATAGCGCTTCCATTGACATATCGCGTTAATAAAGCATTCCCTACGATTTATACCTGTAGAGGTAGTTTTGCCAGAGGATGGGGTAGTTGGTTTGGAGGAATACATCGATGTCTTGGAGAATGTGTGGGGGTAAGTTCTTCGTGTGGTATAGGAGATCTTGACCCTTGGAGTGCGACCCGCCTGATATGGCTTTGTGCTGCTTATTGTAAGATGCAAGCGTTTTGTCGCTGATCTCCTTCAAAAGTTCCGGAGTTAAGTTTTCGGGAACGGGCTCGTCAAAAAATTCCAGGATTTGCTTCACCACAGTCATAGGATCTGTGAGCAGGTCTTCGTAATGAACGAGCAAACGCATGGAGGGTGCCCACTTGTCGTATAGTTGCAATGCTTCCATGTACTCCCTGACAATTACATGATTTTTCTTGAAAAGATCCCGGTATTCTTCTGGACTTTCAAACATCTGGTAATTGTGCCTTAGAATGCTCTCTTTGCAATTTCTTAAAATATACAGAAGCTTGTTTTTTTGAGGATTAATCCTAGTGAGATCCTTTGGAAAATGCGTCCTATAGAGAACAGGCTTCGTATAATCCAGAGGAGTGCGGAGGCGATTTTCAGCAAGAAATGTGCTCTCGTCGAAAAGAAATTTGATTGGCTTCTGAGTCAAATACTGCAAATAGCAGGAAGTGAGGTTAGTCCCCGAGCGCGCGTAACTCAAAAAAAAATGCAGCCCCGTTGCTTGAGGAGCATCGGCTCTAGCGAGAAAGGATATTTCTTTTTCAGGTTCAGCATGGAGCATTCCAGAACAAGACAATGCACAAAAACCATATACAACAGCATTTAAAAACCCCTTCATACGCTACCTCCTGGATTTTAAAAAACTAGTGAATATAGTATGCGCACTCTTTTTTTGTGAAAAAAATATTCAAAAACACGCTTTTTTGAGGTATTTGGGCATGCCGCAGCTGTCGCATTTTTCCACATCTAAGAACTTGTTGAGGTATTCTTGAACGACGATGATAAAAGTCGCATGGCTCCACGTGAGAGGGGATACCGAAAGCGGCTCGTTGGTAAAGGGATTGACCTGTTCGGCTAGCACTCCGCTGGGAAGCGCGTGATCAGCTACCCATTCTATGATGCGCAGGGCAGGGGATAGCTCTTCTTTATTTTGAGCAAGGGCGATGTGATACTGGGCCAGCCACAGCGTGGTGATAAACCAGGGATTTCCCGCGACCTCAGGGCTTACGCGATAGTAGCTGTCATTTTCATAGCGCGCAACTCCGCCGACTTGTGTTTTGCACCAGAGTTTTTCCTGAATCTGCTGCATAGTGCTCTTGACTTTCTCATCTTGGGGAGAATAGGCGCCAAAGGCAAAAAGCGCAAAGAGACTCGCGTCAACCGCGGAGTCAATCTCAGAGGAGCCCTCCTTGGTAAAATTAATCATACGCGCAAAGCGCTTTTCTTTTTCCAGATAGAGATATTTGTCCATAGCAGCCCGCAGATGGGACGCCCCTTCGCGGTATTCTTGCGCGAGCTCCGATTCGCCAAATGCCTCTGTAAAATGGGCTGCGGCATTTAAACCGCCGTATACCGTGGCACAAGTATAAGTCAATATCCCTTGCCGCTCTTCCCAAAGATCATAACTCGGCAGCGGCAGACCCGTTTTGTGATCGCGGTAGTTCATCAAAAAATCAGCGGCCTTTTTGATAAGCGGTTTGTATAGGGGCTTGATAAATTCTACGTCTTTGCAGATCTGATAGTGCTCCCACAAGGCCCAGATAACCAGGGCCGTTTCATCTTCCTGAATAGGGATCTGCGCCTTTCTTTCCCTTTGCCAGGGATGCCAGGAACTGGCTAGCAATCCCGAGGGAGTGTACTTATGCAAGAAATATCCTTCCTTGTCGATAATTTTGGCGCATAAATTGAAGTAGTTCCTGCTCGATTCATAGTAGCCGGATAAATCCAGGGCATAGGCAGCCAACGAGGCATCGCGCGTCCACATGTAAGCATAGGTATCACGGTTAAATTGAATGACATCTGTGTCCGCGCCTGAAATAATGCTGCCGGAATTATCGATTTGCGTGCGCAAGATGAGCAGAGAACGAATAAAAAGGCGATGGATCTTGGGAGAGAGAAGATTTTCATTGAGTTTTTCCTTATCGATCCATAGCTTCCAATAATCTTGCGTGCGCTTGAAAATGACCGGCGGCGTTTTTCTTCTCACCACGTCGTTGAGTTCTTTGACTTCGTTCCAGGTTGTCCCTGCGCAAATCCAATAGAAACACGTCTCTTTTCCTTGCGGGGGCAACCGCAAGGTTATGCCGATGACAGAGTCGACAGATCCTTGCGCAATGGGGTTGTTGCTAAGGACGCCGTCTTCGGCGTCTTTCCAAGTGCCTTGATAAAACTCTCTCTCTTTGTTTCCCGTGGCGTAATTCTCAATGCCCCATTTCGCATTGGCGTAGATATTAATCAGAAAATACCGAGCTCCCTTGTAGTGCAGCAGGCTGCTGTTTTCCGGGCGGAAGGCTGCCGTATCGCCGATATCATTGCCATAAATGTTAAAATCCTGCCCAAAAAAAAGACGCACCTCCCTTTCTTGCTGCGCAAGATTTTCCACAATGATTTTTCTAAGATAAATATCTTCATGGAAATCCACCAAATCATTGATGAGCAGGTGAATGTTTAGCTCATCATTGAGAAGTTGCACCTGGGTGATGAGAGAATCATCGAGGTAATCGCGCTGGATGCGCCAACCGTCGGGAACCCAGCTGAATTTTCCATTAACCCATACCCCAAGGCGAAAAGGCTCGGACGCGGTATGGCTCTCTTCCCCTACATGGGGAAAGTAAAATTCGCGCAAAAGATAGTTCTTGTCGTAGGCAATGAGCAGACTGCCATTTCCAATCGGAATGTCCCTTGGCATATTTCAACCGGCTTTTTCTAGAGTTTTCGCAAATAGATTTTTGTTGGATGCGAGCTGTTTTGCGGCTTCTATGGCTTGTTGGACTGTCTTTTTTTCCCTCTCGCTTCCCATGTCCGTAGGCTGTGCGACGATAAATTGGATATCCGTAATGCCGACAAATCCAAAGATCATACGCAAGTAAGGCTCGTGAAAGTTTTGCGCACTGTTTTGCTCAGAAAGATAGTTGCCCCCATAACTAGCGATAACGACCATTTTTCGATTGAGGACGAGCCCTTCCGATCCTGTTTTCGTGTACTTGAAAAGAAAATTGGGCTGCACGATGATGTCGATATATTGCTTGAGCATGTAGGGAATGCTAAAATTCCACATCGGACAGCTGATCAGGTATGCGGATGCGGATAGGAATCGATTAATATGGGCAATGATTTCGCGCCAGCCTTCGCGCAAGTCTCCAAAAAGTTCTTTTCCTTCTAAAATCAAGTACTTTCCATCCACCCGCTTCATCGTTAAAGGAGGCAAAGGCTCCTTCGTGAGATTGAGATCCTCCACGACCCAATCGGGATGCAGAGGGGTAAACGTCTTGAGGAACGCCTCGCTGATCTGCAGAGTGCGCGACTCGTCCTCTCGCGGCGTTGCGATAATGTGCAACAATTTGTTCATATCCGGCCCTTATTTCAGATGTACAGGAAATGGCAATTATCAAAAAGCCATTGTGAAAAAAATCGTGAAGTTCCAAGATGCTCTTATGATCCACATTGCGATTAGCCTATCAACTTATCTCGAAGGCGATTTGCACATTCCCCGCGATGCTGTTGGCTTGGTCCTTTTTGCCCACGGAAGCGGAAGCTCCCGACACAGCCCGCGCAACCGCTTTGTCGCCGCGGCTTTAAATCGCGGAGGGCTGGCAACACTCCTCTTGGATCTTTTAACTCCAGAAGAAGAACGCATAGATGAGCCTACAGGGCATTTGCGCTTTGATATTGGCTTTTTGACAGAGCGCCTATCGCTTGCAGCGCATTGGGCACTCTCGAACAAGGAGACCAAGCACTTAAGCTTGGGCTTTTTTGGCGCGAGCACTGGGGCCGCAGCAGCTCTCTGTGCTGCGGCTAAAATGGGCAAATCCGTAAAAGCCGTTGTGTCACGCGGCGGAAGGCCAGATCTGGCCGGCTCCGTTTTGTCACAGATTTCCACACCCACGCTGCTCATCGTGGGAGGCAGCGATCATCCTGTCATCAGCATGAACCAAGAAGCGTTGGCGCGCTTGCAGGGCGTCAAAGAAATGGTGATCGTGCCTGGCGCTACGCATCTTTTTGAAGAACCCGGCGCTTTGGAAGAGGTCGCACGCCTCGCCTTAGAGTGGTTCCGCACGCATCTAATCTAAAAGATAAATTATACCATTGCAATTTTTGACCGATTTTTGCAAAACTTGCGCCCTTTGAAAAAACCACCGTCTTATCCAACTTATGAAAATACGCATCTTATTTTTAGTTTTTGTTACTTGCATTTCTTCCTATTTACGCAGTGAAGTCCTCGAACTACAGCACTTTCGAGAAATTGACGCGCATATCACTCCCGAAACACTTATTGTTTTGGACATCGATGACACCTTGCTGATCCCCTCGCAAATGCTTGGATGCGACGAGTGGTTTAGATACCGCATCGAAAAATACAGTAAAGCTGGTATGAATGCTTCTAGCGCTTTAGAAAAAAGTCTCGCGGAATGGGAGTCCGTACGGCATATCACGCGCATGGAAATCGTGGAACCGCAAACAGATGCGATCGTGCGTGCTTTGCAAGAGCAGGGATATAGTATCATGGGGCTGACGACGCAAGGGTTGGCTTTGGCCACGCTCACCGTGCAGCAGTTGCGCGCCAACAACATCGATCTTTTGCACACGGCTCCTTGCAAGGACGACCACTATTTTATGCTCTCCGGCCATGGCGTTCTTTTAAGGCAGGGCATTCTTTTCGCTTCGGGCAAGCATAAGGGCGAAGTGCTATTCACTATGCTGGACAAAATCGGTCTTTCTCCCAAACGCATC
The DNA here is from genome assembly GCA_036493355.1 of Rhabdochlamydiaceae bacterium. Classification (GTDB taxonomy): domain Bacteria; phylum Chlamydiota; class Chlamydiia; order Chlamydiales; family Rhabdochlamydiaceae; genus JABDFI01. Next base: position 29,709 of record DASXPV010000058.1, on the reverse strand, counting down.
GCCTTTATCAACGATAAAGCCGCGCACCTGTACGAGATGGAAAAAACGGCCTTAGAGCGCAACGTCTCATTCGTTGGATTGCGCTATGCCTACTCCGATGCGCGCAAGGCGGCCTTCCGCCCGGAAATCGCCGAGCTGCAGTTTTCCCAATCGACATTTACCCATCTGCTCTCAGATGAAGAAGCGCTGTCGCTAATGGAAGAAGATCAAAGCTCTTGAGCTTCTTTTTTGGCTGTGTGGATCACTTTTTTCTTGTAGAGAACTTTGATCGTCCCGAATAGGCTGATGGCCAACCAAAACGACTCGATGATCAAGCAGGAGAGATTCCAGTAAAAAAACAGGGAATAGAGGATCATCAGCGAACCGATGGCATTGGCCAGCGAATACACTACGTTTTCCATTTTCAGAATAGAGATCTGAAGCAGAAAATAAGCAATGAGGGTAATCACTACTCCTATAAATCCAATGAGATTAGGCAAATCAAATTCCATGCACATGAGTGTAAATGGCGTGGGGATATTAAGGAAGTTGATTTTGAACGCGCTCATTAAGAACCTATCTTAATTTAAATTAATCATTGTACGTATTTAAGATCATCTTTTATTTTAAATAAAAATTATTGAATTTATATTAATTATACTATATAATTAACGTAAATTAACAATAATGGTATTAAAAATGTCATCTGTCAGTTCTCATTCCTGTTCCTCACCAGTTTCCGCATGCGGGACTAGCCGATTTTCAAGCTCTTCCTTTTTAGGGAGATGCAATTGGGCGACATACGAGGATATTCCGGCGCATCTTTTGGGCCAGATCTTTGCATTTGATGGAAATCCCAATAAGACAAAATTAATAAACCGTGAAAGTTATATAGGAAGCTCTCTTTCTAATGCCTCTATCATTAAAGGATATAGCCAAGATTGTAGACTAAGCGAATTACGCGTGCTGCGATTAAGCCATATGCACCTTACCGAGGTGCCAAGGGGTCTAAAATCTCTTACAAAATTATGTGTTTTGAGCTTGAGCGAGAATCGCATCTCGCGTCTTCCGGAACAAAGGGCCTTTCCAAAGAGTTTAAGGGAGCTGCGCTTGCATTCTAATCGGATAAGGTTTTTACCCTCATGGATAGGACAACTGACACAATTGACGCAACTGAGCATTTCTTATAACTCTTTGCACAGCCTTCCCAATGAAATAGGGAACTTGCACCGCCTTGAAGTTTTAGCCGCCCATCAAAATTGGTTATCCAAGCTACCCCCTGGGTTTGTAAATCTCACTGCCTTGAAATGGGTTTATCTTTCCCATAATAACTTTCGCAGCATTCCACCAGAACTCGGATCTCTCGCTCTAAAAAAACTTGAGTTTGGAAAAGGTAATCCCTTGGCTGCCTTACCTCCTCAAGAAGCGCTGTTAGTTAACATTCCCTACATTGCCCGAAATCCAGATCATATACGAGCCAAATTATAGGAGTAAGATGTCCCTAAATTCTACAACAAGCGCTACTTTCAGTTCCTCATCGCCCACCCTTTTTATAGGCAAGGCGGAAAAAAGGACGACATATAGCGACATACCCAATGCGATTCTAGCAAAATGCATTGGATTTCACGGCAATCCCAAAAGCATTAAAACCGTGAACAAAATGAGTTATGCAGCCAGCTCGTCAGCTCATTTTGAAATTATGACACGCTATTTGAAAAATCCCAGGCTCGCACGTGTTGTTAAGGGTCACATACCGACTGATGCAGAAGGTGCATTAAGCAACGCGCATTGCGCAACTACTGTCAAAAACACCCAAGCGGAAGTAATAGAAAGGGCTCGCATGGTGGGGATTCCCGTCTTTGCTAAAGAAACGCAGCCAATCGAAGCTCTTTTTAAAGAAGTGGAAAAAAAAGAAGTGCGCAATTTTTTTAGCTTTGCAGAAAAAGTATGTCAAAAAATTCCTGTCTCTCAAAGGCCCTCTGAAGATGAAATATGTGGAAACACCCTGCAAGAATCGGCCGATCTTTTGCGGCAGTGGATGAAAAATCATCCAGATATTTTAAACGCAATTACAGAGCTGGATCTATCCTCTTGCCATCTTACCGCCATGCCTTCGGAAATTGGCCTATTGCGCAACCTTAGAGTTCTTAATGCATCGCGCAATGAGATCTGCGATCTTCCTAGAGAAATAGAAAATCTCACTGATTTGGAAGAAATTGACCTTTCGCATAACGCCTTTAAATTCTTCCCGGAAAGAGTGTGCTCGCTAGGTAATCTCAAACAGCTCGATCTCTCCTACAATGACTTTAACCGCATCGCAAACGCTATTGGCAGATTGAATCAGTTGCGCAAGTTAGACCTTTCACATAATAAGATTTTTGCCCAGCCCCCTCAAATAGGACTGCTCGGACAACTGGAAGAACTCGATCTCAGTTATAATCGGATTAAGCATTTATCGGAGCAAATCAGCGGCCTGGAACGCCTGGAAAGGCTGTATCTCAACAACAACGCTATTGAAACGATTCCCAGTTGGCTGGGGGAATTTAAAGTTCTCCATGCACTGAATCTCTCCAATAATCCAATTCACACTCTTCCAGAAACGTTGGGTCAACTCAATCAATTAGGGAATCTCTACATGAGCAGTATCCATTTGACTCACGTACCCAAATGGATCGAGCAACTAACCAGCTTAGAGATCCTCGATCTTTCGCATAATGCGTTAAGAATTCTTCCCGACACCATGCGACACCTCACTCGTATGACATGGATGGATCTTTCACACAATCAACTGCGCGCAGTGCCCGGTTGGGTGGGAGAGTTCGATAAGTTACAACGTTTGGATTTACAATCTAATCTGCTCAAGGCTCTCCCCACGAAATTCGCCCAACTCGCTGGAAATTTGTTAACCCTGCGGCTAAAAAATAACCTATTCACCGCTCGCCCTGCTTTGCTCGATTTCTTCACGGAACTAGACCCTGTTGACTTTAGCGGCAATCTCATACCCGCTTAATTTTCTCTGTGTGCTCTGTGGCAAAAAAGATCCTACAAGTACTTTAGGCAAAACTTTGAAGGAATTTTCACCACAGAGAGAAAAAACATTATTACGCGGCCGCGTAACATGGGTTAATTTTATTCCCAAAAGAGCCCTTGCGCTTTTCCTATACACTCTCTAAACTGCCATTCTTAAATCAGGAGTCGCTATGAAAAGAGGCTTAGTGCTAGGCGCTGTTTTTCTCTTGGGCTTGGGTGCTTTATTTTTGAGCTATCGGCATAAAACGCAGACTCAGCATCAGCCGCGCAACGTCCTGCGGACGAATTTAATGCGCGAGATCATCACGTTCGATCCGCGCATAGCCGATGATTCCGACTCTCTTCAGATGGACTACTGGTTGTATGCGGGCTTGACTTCTCTGGATGAAAAGGGAAATGCAAAGCTCGATCTGGCTGAAAGCTACACGCTTTCAGAGGATCAAAAATCTTATGTTTTCACGCTTAAAGACGCCCACTGGTCGGACGGCAGCCCACTCACGGCATACGATTTTGAGGAGTCGTGGAAAGAATATTGCAGCGAGCAGTTTCCCGCGAGCCTCTGGCAAATGGTATCCATGATAGAAAACAACAGAAACAAAAAAGAGGACAAAAGGGAAGCGGTGGGCATCAGGGCCGTGGACGCCAAGACCGTCGCCATTCAATTGGAATATCCCATTTCCTATTTTTTGCAGCTGCTAGCCCATCCTGCGCTTTTTCCCGTGCATCACAGCATGCGAGGATCTTTCCAGCAAAACAGGCGAATCGATCCTGCGGCCATTGTCTGCTCGGGCCCTTTTAAGATCGGCTCCTATCGGGATAATTTTGAGATTGCATTGGAAAAAAATCCCCATTACCACAACGCTTCCCGCATTGCTTTAGAGGGCATTCACTTGAGCCGCGTAACCGATGCGCAAACAACCTTAGCGCTATTTGAAAAAGGCGAACTGGATTGGCTGGGGCTTCCGCTGTCGGAGCTTCCTCTTGACGCGCTGCCGGCTTTGCAGAAGAAAGGACTTCTGGGGGTCCATCCCCTATTAGATTCGCGCTTTTTGTATTTCAATACGCAAAAGTATCCCCTTACCAATGTCAATTTGAGAAAAGCATTAACGCTGGCTATTAATCGAGAAGCGATCATTAAGGATGTTATGCACGCTGGGCAGATAGCCGCTTTGGGATACGTCCCGTTTGCTCAAAAGCAGGAAGAGTGGCATCCCTATTTTAAAGACCACGATGAGAGTTTAGCGCGGGAGCTGTTTCAAAAAGCGCTGGAAGAACTGCATATTGCCTCTGCCGATGCATTACCGGAGATAGTGCTCTCTTATAACACCTCAGATATGTGGCGCCGGGTGATGCAGGCCATTCAAGAGCAATGGCGCCAGGTGCTGGGTATAAGCGTTAAACTTGAAAACGCCGATTGGCAAATCCATATGGACCGGTTAAGACGGGGACATTACCAAATTGCCCGTTGTGGAAGGACAGCCGATTTTGTCGACTCTCTCGCCTTTCTTCAGGCGTTGCTTTCGTTTAACACGGGTCAAAATTTTTGCCGCTGGGAGAATGGGGAATATGATAAGCTGATCCTTTCCTCTGAACGGGTAAGATCGCTGGAAGAGAGAAGGGAATGCCTGGAAAAAGCAGAACGGCTCATGATGGAAGAAATGCCCATAGCACCTCTTATGTATTTTACAGCATACAGCCTTGCCAGAGAGGATTTGAAGGGAGTTGTCGTCTCCCCGTTATATTACGTTGATTTTTCCAAGGCCTATTTTGACAAGAAGACATGACTCTGCTCATCCCTAAAGTCGAACCCGTATATCCACTTCCCAAACTGCCCTATTTTCAAGCGCTTTGGAAATCCGTTGAAATATTAGTGGAGCAGGTGATCTATAAACTCCATGAAAATTATGGAGAGCTCTCCCATCTAAAAATAGAAGAGAACCTACCCATCGTCACCTGGTTTGATTTACATGAGCTGCCCGGACTACTTCCAATTATTCTGATTAATAAATCCCATTCGCGCTTTTCTAACGGAACCGGGCGCTATTTTGTCGATATGATCAACCGCTTTGCCCTGCCCGGTCATTATTTGAGCATCGAATCTTCCATGACCGTGGATTTTTATTTTGCCGATATGCCGGAAAAAAAATATGGCCTTTCGCATATCGGGCTGATGGTAAACACTCCTGAGGAAATGGCGGCCTTGCAAAAAAATCTCCCCAAGGTTGCCGAGGAGATCCGCATCACAGTGCAAGCTGTATATGAAGCGCGGCGCATAGTCTCGTTTAAACAGCTGCAGGAGAGCGAAAAACTCTTATTGATGCAAGAGAAGCTGACCTCGATTTGGCAAAGGGACTCCAAGGGATTTACCTTAAACCTCTTTGATCAAGTGCAGCAATGGCTGACTAAAGCGCAGGCGGAAAATAAGAGCGCGCAGCTCTGGGCGGAAATTTTACCCCATCTAGAAAAGGAAAGCAAAATCTCCTTTGATCGCGACATGTTTTTGGAGATCCAGACCTTGCTCTTCGATTATCGCGAGGATTTTCTCGCTAAAAAGAACCTATCAGATTTAGCGCGGCTCATTTGCTATCAGTATTTTTTTAAAAAGAAGCTGCATTACGATCTCGACAAAGAGCCCTTTAAAAGGCATGTCTACATCAAGCTGTTTAAAATAGCAGATTACCCCCTGCACGCTTCAACGCTAGGCATCTCTGTCGGTGTTAATCTCCTCAACCGCTACGAGCTTTTAGACGCGAATCACATTTTGGCGGCAATTCAAACCTTTGTGCCCGCATTGCGCTTGGTCCCCCATTCTTATTTCGTCGATGCACGACATGAAATGATGCGCTTTTACTATCTCGAAGTGCACAAAGAGCAAGAAACGGAAATTATACATGAAGAGTTTGCTTTCCTCAAAACAAAGCTCGCGACGGAATTAGTGGATCGAATAGAGATCGTCAACCATCCGCTTTTTTTGCCTTCCAATGAAGAGGAGCTGCTCAAATATATCGCCATTCTCTCAAAAGAGCTAAACAAAGACGACATGCCGCAGGTCGTCATCTCCTTTGACAAGCAGTCGCAGGATGTTTTCTCTTTCCACCTCGTCATCTTGCGGCGCGTGGAGTGCGACTCTCCCCCTTTGAGGAAATTGCTGGAAAAGGCATGTCCCACATATCGCTGGATTGAAGAGCAAGTCAAACGGATCAAGTCCACAAAAATGCAGTATTTCAAAGAAGCGTGCATCATAAAAGCCGTGCTGCCCAAACTCTCCTTTTTTAGAAAAGACTTCTCTTTGGACTTAGGTAAAGCGCGTGCAGCGCTAAGCGCCATTGTCTTACAGGCTATCGGCGAGTTTCGCGATTACAACGGCGGCACTGTAGAAGTGCAGCAGCATGCCCTCGCTGCTTTTAAGGAGGGATTTGCGGAAAGCGAAGAGCTGCTGTTGGAGCGTTTTTTTTATGGGATTGAGCCCGCTTTCATGCAAATGATACTACCGCCTTCGCTTTTGCAAGAGGGGTATGCTCTTTTTAAAGATGTCATTCGCAAAGAGTTCACCGCGTTTCCTTTTGCCATGCAGCATGCCTTTACCAGCCAAGGCGTAGTAATGGCCATTGCCAGCCCCTTCTTGAAATCCACAGACGCCCTTTTTCAGGAACTCTTTTCTTTAAATCACAATTTTCCCTCTATTGCTTTTTGTTCCTTATGGATAGGGAGGATCTTTGGCTTTGTGCTTTTTTATTCAATGCCCGATGCGCTCAAGCAAAAGGAGTGCTTTGCTGAGATTGAAAGAATCCTTTCAGAGAAGGATGAGTATAGCTTCAAATAAGATGGAACAAGTCGCGCATGAGGGCGATAGTTACCTCGATGAGGATCAACAGCACAATGGTTATCTCGAGGCGGGCGCTGTGCTGATGGTTTAATTCGCTCGACAAGATTTCAAATAGTTCGTGCACGACGTTGAGGCGCTTGTTTAGCACCTCTACGCGTTTGTTCACGTCGAGATAGTGTGCCGTGCGCCGATAGAGGGATTCTAGTTCCGGATAATCCCAAAAGAATTCCGGAGTTTCGAGAATGTCGCTGTGCAAGTTGATGAAGTTGCGCTCGATGAAGATCTCGCCCATCTTCTGGGAAATTTCTTTTCTAGACAGTTTAATTTTTCCTTTGCGCGCAAGATCCATGGGAAGCTGCTTGGTGTGGTCAATTGTCTTTTGGATTAACTCTTCAAAAGTCGTTAATTTGACCGATTGCGCCAATCCATGAGAGATGGCCAACTTGGTGAGAGTGCTTTTATCATGGAGAGTGATCTCATCCTCTTCGATTTTTACGGCCTCGCCATAGGTAAAAGTAAACTCGTCCAACTCGGCTTTGATGCTGGGCTCTTTTTCAAATTCTTTTAAAGAATTAAACATCCCTCTTTCGCTCTCTTCTCCAAACCCCCAGTAGACGATCGCGCCATACGGAAAATAAAAAATATCTCCAATGAGGAACTTGTCTTCTTTTATCTGCAGGTGGATGACGTCGCGAAAAAGTTGCGCGGTGCCTACTTTTTGAAGATGCTGGAAGAGGCGAGGAATATCGTAAGAAGAGGCAGTACAGTAGCAACAGCAACGCATATTTGCAGTATAGTCAAACAAGAGATTAAAAAGAATCTCCTTGAGAAGATTTCGCCTCCCCGCTACAATTTTCGCATTTTCCCCCTGCGGGGGTGGCGGAATTGGTAGACGCGCTACTTTGAGGTGGTAGTGAGGCAACTTGTGGGGGTTCGAGTCCCCCCTCTCGCATTGGTTTTTCGAAAATGAACCCAAATCCTATCTTTACCGAGCAGTATGTCTCGGCCAAAAACCTCATCCACAGCGTGCTTGACCCCTGAAAACATAGGAATATTTTGATCGTAATCATGTCCGGCGAGCACCCCTCCGCAACGCACTTTGGGCAGCCAAGCTAGAATATCTCTTTTAACTTCTAGATATTCGTGGTTGGCATCGATGAATACCAGGTCTATTTCATCGGGAACACAATGCACGGCTTCTTGCGATGTCATGCGCAAAATAGTAGCGCGAAGATCGTTTCGGAAAAAAGACGCCACATGCCTATACGCCTTTTCGTAGTGGGCATTTTTCCGTGAGATGGGCGTGCCGCTGAATCCGTATTCTGAAGTGAGCTTCCAAGGATCGACTAAAAAAAGAGAGCACGTCGGGAAAAGATGGCGCAGAAACTGGGAGGTTTCCCCCTTATTCACGCCTACTTCCACAATGGTGCGCACTTCGACATCCAATGCCCAGCACAGAAACGCTAGACTCGGCGCCCTGTGGTTAATCAAACTTAGCGCAAACGCTTCCTTCCACTCCATTTTCCCCATCCACAATTATTTATTTTTATAGCTTACAAGGTCAGAAAAACCTGGTCTAGAATAAGTGATATTGATTATAGTTATACTAATTGTTATTTATTAATTTTTGAAGGAGTATTTAATGGTTAGTCATTTTCTTCAAGTTTCCTTAATAGTTATGAGTGTTATTTCTTCTACTTATGCGGTAAGTGGAGAGCAAATAAAAATTCAAGATACTCAAGCTGCTGCCAAATATTTTGAAGACAAGTTAAATTATGAAGCTCCTCCCGGAACCTTAAAAAAGATTTTAGATGGGAAATTGAATGGAGTTATTATTGATTTAAGAAAAAAGGAAGATTTTGACAATGGACATATTCCAGGTGCTATAAACATTCCATTCGATAAATACGATAATTTTGAAGGACTACAAACTGAGTTTCCCGAATTATCAAAGAATAAAATCAACTACTTATATTGCTACGAATTGCTTTGCAACTTATCTCAAAAGGCCGCTAAAAAATTTGCATCTCTAGGCTATCCCGTAAAAGAAGTTGAAGGCGGATTCAAAGCTTGGCAAGAGCATAATTATCCAATAGAAAAATAATCACAAATCTTTTTTTGGAAAGATGTGGTATAGTTCTTGGGATGATAGGGAAAAAGAAAGTTGTTGTGGGAATGTCGGGGGGCGTCGACTCTTCGGTAAGCGCTTTGCTGCTCAAAGAGCAGGGGTACGATGTCGTCGGCATGTTCATGAAGAATTGGGAGGAAAAGGACGCTACGGGCAGGTGCCACGCCGCGCAGGATTTTGAAGATGTCGCAGCTGTCTGTGAACAAATCGGCATTCCCTACTATTCCGTGAATTTTGTCCACGAATACCAAGAACAGGTGTTTGCGCATTTCCTAGAAGAGCTTAAACAAGGCTTTACCCCCAATCCCGATATCCTGTGCAACCGCGAAATCAAGTTTAAGGCCTTTTTGGAAAAGGCACTTCACTTAGGAGCGGATTACCTGGCAACGGGGCACTACTGCCAAATCGGCGGACTTGCCGAAACCCCCGCGCTGCTCAAAGGAAACGACCCCCATAAAGACCAGAGCTATTTCCTCTATACCCTTAGCTCAGCGATTCTCAAGCACGTGTTATTTCCCATCGGACACCTCCCCAAGACAGAAGTGCGCCGCATCGCAAAGGCGCATAAGCTCGCCACTTCAATGAAAAAGGACAGCACGGGCATTTGCTTTATAGGCAAAAGAGAATTTAAAGGCTTCGTGGGACAGTACCTCGGCTATCAAAGCGGCAACTTTGAAAACCTCAAGGGCGACATCATCGGCAGGCACGATGGAATTGCCTTCTATACGATCGGACAGCGCAAAGGCTTAAAGATCGGCGGACGTGGCGATGCCTGGTTTGTGGTGGGCAAAGATATAGCGCGCAATGTCATCATCATCGAACAGGGGCAAGACCACCCCGCCCTCTACAAAAACCATCTTATCGCCGAAGAGCTAAGCTGGGTTTCAGGCGTCCCGCCTTCCCCTTTGCCTTTTGCCTGTACGGCCAAAGTGCGTTATCGTCAGCCCGAACAGCCCTGCTGTATCGAAGCTATTGAGGACTCAAAAGCTTATGTGCGCTTCACCCGTCCCCAACGGGCCATCACCCCACGCCAATCCATCGTCTTCTACGATGGCGCGCGCTGTCTAGGCGGCGGAATTATTAATTAGCTTTATTTTAACTAAAACGAATCTTATTTAAAAAAAATTGATTATTCATTATGTGAATAGTTATGTAGATTCGCGTTTATTAAATATGAAATTTCAAAAACTGATATATCTTTTTATCCCGTTATTGACGCGATGTGCACAAGTCCCCCAAAGCGACTTGGCAAATAGAGTCAACGGCCCCAGTCTGGTGCTATCGGAAAAAGAGGCTTTGCGACGCGATTTTTTTCGGGTAGGGCAATGGCCGGAGGAAAAATGGTGGGAGATGTTTCACGATGAACAGCTCAACGCCTTGATTGCTCGAGGGCTAAAAGACAACTATTCTCTAAAGACGGCGCATGAGCGCGTGGCGTACGCCTATCAGTTAGCCAAAGGCAAGCGCTCTAAATTCTTCCCCGAGATCAGCGGCAATTACACCGAACAGTGGCAATACTTAAGCAAATACGGCTTTGACCGCGACTTTTTTCCCGTTCCCAAAAGCACACAAGGCCAGATCCCACATACGTTGAACTTGATCGATCTGACATTGAATTTCTCTTATGAATTTGACTTTTGGGGCAAGAACCGCGATCTGTTTTACGCCGCATTAGGACAAGCGCGGGCAGAGGTGGCGGAAGAAAAGCAGGCGCAACTCATTACAGCCATCTCCATTGCCCAAACCTACTTTTCCCTACAGGCTAAAGGGGAGCAAAAGCAGATCCTCCAAGAAAGATTGCGCGAAAAAAAAGAGCTATTTTCCTTAACCGATTCTCGCTTTACCAATGGACTGATAGAGGTTTTCGGAGTGCTTACATCAGATATCGAGATTCACAATCTCTATCAAGCCATCCTCTTTTTAGAAGAAGGCATCGAGATGGACAAGCACATGCTCAAGTACTTGATCGGGCTTGGACCCGACGACACTGTGCTCGAAAAAATGCCCACGGCGCACTTTAATACGCCTTTTCCCCTTCCCGAAAACATCTCGAGCGATCTGCTTGCGAGGCGTCCCGATCTGATGGCGCAGATTTGGAGAGTGGAAGCAGCGGCTAAAGACATAGGCGCCGCGCGGGCCGATTTTTATCCCGATGTCAATCTGCTCGCGTTTGCGGGATTGGAAGCACTGAGCTTTGGCAATTTATTCCGCGATAGCAAAACCGGCGGTTTGTCACCAGCTATCCACCTTCCAATTTTTACAGGAGGCAGACTGCGCGCCAATTTGCGCTCTAAAGTTGCCGCATTCAATCAGGCGATGTACGCCTATAATGATCTCATGTTGCGCGCCGTGAAAGAGGTCGCAGATGCCATCGTCACAGTTCAGACCGTCAACGACGCTTACACTGAGCAGCGCATTGCCTTTAAGGACACTGCTATGCAATACGCCCTGCAATTTTCCCGCTACATGAAGGGTCGCGATAATTTTTTAAGCGTCCTGGATAGGGAAGAAGAGGTGCTGCAGCAACGCTTTTTACTTACCGGATTGCAATTAGACCACTTGAACTCTGTGCTCAGTCTGATCAAGGGGCTGGGCGGGGGTTATGTCTCTCGCAAAGAGCCTCAACAGCTCGTGGAGGCTCCGTGAAAGAGGGCGATCAAGAAGCCGCACCCCATAGCAAAAATCACAAAAAAGCCATGGTGATCGCGATTGGGATTTTCCTCCTGCTCGGCATTGCCTATTTTTGCTACTGGTTTTTCTGGGGACGCTTTCACGAATATACTAACGACGCCTATGTGGATGGGAATATGGTAATCGTGACGCCACAGGTACCTGGCATTGTGACCTCCTTTACCGCATTGAGCACAGACTTTGTCACCAAGGGCAGAATTCTCGTAGCATTAGACAAAACCGATGCGTGGATTGCTTTGGACCAAAGCAAAGCGCAGCTGGCCAATGCCGTGCGCGAGGTGGAGCGCATGTTCGAAGATGTCCACGCGCTATATGCGGCTATCTCCATGAAAAAAGCCCTTTTTGTGCGCGCAGCGCAAGATTACGAAAGGCGCATGGCGCTTATCGAAGAGGGAGCGGTATCCAGGGAAGATTTCGAACACGCAGCTGCCGATGTTCAAGCCGCCTATGCAGACCTGGTTTCCACAGAGCACTCTTTTATTGCAGCATTAGCCCAAATCGACGGAACTACGCCATATACCCATCCATTAGTTGAAAAGGCTAAAGACCAGCTGCGCGATGCCTTTGTCTTTCTACAGCGCTGCACAATCATCGCACCTGTGACGGGCATCGTTGCCCAAAGAAGCGTGCAGGTAGGCGAACACGTCAAAAAAGGCCAGCCGCTTCTGGCCATTGTGCCCCTTGATCAGATGTGGGTCATCGCGAATTTTAAGGAGGTTCAGCTCGGTAAAATGCGCATTGGGCAATCCGTGAAAGTGACATCGGATATTTATGGCGGCAGAGTAGTATTTGATGGCACCGTGGTCGGGATAGGCGGCGGCACCGGAGCCGTCTTTTCTGTGCTGCCTCCTCAAAATGCCACGGGCAATTGGATAAAAATCGTGCAAAGGATTCCCGTCAAAATCGACGTCCCTGCTGACATGCTCGCCAAATACCCCTTGCGCCTGGGACTTTCTATGGAAGCCACAGTCAACCTGTACGCCGTGGACTTGCCCATGGTCCCCTCGCCTAAACCACCTGAGCCTCTCTATAGCACTGATGTCTTTGCCCGCCAAGAAGAGGGGGCCGAAGAACTCATCGTTAAAATCATCGCAGAAAATCTCTCAGAGCACTTCTTAGAAGATATGTCCTCTTCGGAGGAAGAATGACCCCGCTTTCTCGCGTGCCTTTGCTGCTGCTCACGATTGCCCTCTCACTCGGCACGTTCATGTTTGTTTTGGACTATTCTATTGCCAACGTCTCGATTCCCTACATAGCAGGAGATCTCGCCGTGAGCAACGATCAGGGAACATATGTTATCACTTCCTTTGCCGTCGGCAACGCCATTGCCCTGCCGATGACGGGCTGGCTGACCAAGCGCATAGGCGCTGTCCGCCTCATGCTTATCTCTTTATTTCTATTCGTGTTTTTTTCCTGGCTATGTGGAGCCTCATACGACTTTAACATGCTTATCGTCTCGCGCTTTTTGCAAGGATTTTGCTCCGGCCCTATGGTTCCCTTAAGTCAAAGTCTCCTCTTAATGAATTACCCCGAGGAAAAGAAAACAACGGCAATGGCACTTTGGAGCACAATCGTCATCGCCGCTCCCGTGGTCGGCCCCATGCTGGGAGGATGGATTTCTTTTGATTACGAGTGGCCCTGGATTTTTTACATCAACATCCCCGTCGGGCTATTTAGTCTAATTATGATTTGGTTCATTCTCAAAAACCGCGATACCCCTCTTTCTAAAGAATCGCTCGACATATGGGGTCTTATTTTCCTCGCTGGTGGGGTGACAGGCTTACAGGTCCTACTCGACAAGGGAGAGCAGTTTGACTGGTTCCGCTCGCCCTGGATGCGCTTTTTTGGCATCCTGTCAGTGGTTTCTTTCACCCTTCTCATTGTCTGGAGTCTGACACGGGCCAAGCCTCTCATAGAGCTGAAACTTTTGCGTATCCGTACGTTCGGCATTTCGATTTTATACATCGGCGTTGCCTATGGGATTTACTTCGGCTCCGTAGTTCTTGTTCCTTTATGGCTGCAAACTAATATGGGATACAATTCTATCTGGGCAGGCATTGCAGTTGCACCCATTGGAATTGCACCCCTGCTTTTTTCTCCCTGGATTGGAAAACTTGTGACGCGTTTTGGTCCCATTCCCTTGCTTTTTATTTCTTTTATGCTTTTTGCCTTCTCCTGTTTTTATACCGCATTTTTCGACACTGACGTCAACCTATCTATTATAGAACTCTCGCGTCTATTTTTAGGATGCGGTCTCTACTTTTTCATCACGCCGCTATTTACCTTGAGTATGTTAGACATTGAGCAAGAAAAACTTCCCAGTGCAGCGGGAATTTTTCACTTTGTGCGCGCTATGGTCGGGGGTGTAGGGACGTCCGTCTTTACAACAATGTGGATACGGCGTACAGCCTATCACCATCAAATTGTGGGGGAAAATCTCACCCCCTTTTCTTTTCAGACAGATACCTTTTTATCGCAGCTCTCCCAGTTAGGTTTGCATGGGAAAAAAGCGCTAGAACAGATGAACCAAATTTTGAATGACCAAGCGGCAATGCTGGCCATCAACGACTGCTTTTGGGTGATGGGATGGACATTTATCGCATTAATATTCTTCTTGCCTTTAGGCTTTAAAAAGAAAGCGATCGTGCCATCCATCTCATCACATTAGTGTAGAATAGATTTATTTTCTCGCTTTGGCGCGTACAAAGCTATGTCTCATGCCATAGGTGAAATAGATTATGCTTCCGATAACCATCCACGCACTGAATTGCATCCAAGACACCCCGGGGAATAGAGCGAGCTGTGCGAGGCAGGCTAAAGTTCCCGCCAAAGGAATCCAAGGCACAAATGGCGTTTTAAAGGGTCTATGCAAATTCGGTTGTTTATAGCGCAAAACGAGAACGCCAAAGCATACGATGGCAAAGGCCAGCAGCGTGCCCATGGCTGTCATTTTTCCCAATAAACCCACAGGGAACATCCCCGCAAGAGCAATGCTTACTAGGGTGACAATCCATGTAGCAAAAAAGGGCGTGCGAAAGCGATCGCTGATCTTGCCAAAGCGACGCGGGAGCAATCCGTCGTGCGCCATCGTGTAAAAGATACGCGATTGGCCGAGAAGCATGACAAGGATCACCGTTGTCATACTGATAAGGATTAAAAATTTGATCACATAGCGCAACCAAAGGAATTGCGGGCCGAGCGCATCGACTGCAACCGCAAAGGGATCGGGTACTCCGAGCATCTTATAATTGACTACTCCTAACAGCACAATGGCCACAATAACGTATACGACTGTGGAAATGGACAATGAGGCGAGCATGCCCAAAGGCAAGTTCTTTTGTGGATTGCGCACCTCTTGAGACAGCGTTGAGAGCGCATCGAAACCGATAAAAGCAAAAAAGACAACTCCTGCCGCTCGTAACACCCCGCTATATCCATACTGTCCAAAAACACCTGTATTTTGAGGAACCAAAGGAATGAGGTTGTCGGACCTTATGTAAGCAATGCCGCAAGCGATAAACAGCAAAATGATCAGGAATTTTGCGGCCACCATGATATCGTTATAGCCCGCCGCAGCTTTGATCCCCATAGAAACGAGTCCTCCGATGAGAAACACGATTGCCATTGCCGGCACGTTCATCCAGGCGCCTGTCGTAGACCATCCTGTAATAATATCGTAGGATAAAGTGGACTGCGACAAGTATTGCGGGATAACAATGCCCAGATCCCTTAAAAAGCTTACGAGGTATCCCGCCCATCCCACGGCAACGGTAGAGGCGGAGAACATGTATTCCGCGGTCAACCCCCATCCGATGATCCACGCGGTCAACTCGCCCATGGTGACATAAGCATAGGAATAAGCGCTTCCGGAAATCGGAATCAGCGAGGCAAATTCAGCATAGCACAACGCAGCAAACACGCAAATAGTGGCAGCGAGTATAAAGGAGAGCATAATTCCAGGACCGGCATTTTCCGCAGCGGCTTGCCCGGTCAATACAAAAATCCCCGCGCCGATGATCGCGCCAATTCCCATTGCAGTTAAGTTGACAGCGCCCAGCGTGCGCTTTAAACCGTGCTTGACATCCGAGGCTTCCTCTAAAAGCGACTTGATGCTCTTCTTGATAAATAATCCCTTAGACATATGCCACAATACCCTGTACAAAATTCACAGTGTATCTGGATACGGAATTATTCGCTAGGGGGATAAGAGACTGTCCACCAATTAAGAGAACGTCCCTTAAGGTTTGTCAGTTAGCTGAGATTCCCATTTTTTGATGTATTCGAGCAATTGCTTCTTATCGGGGTGGGAATGCAAAAACTCCAAAGAGGCGGCATTACTGCTCAAATGCGCTAGCTTGGAGAGTAAATGTAGATGGGTTTTGTCCGAACAGGCGAAGAGAAAAAACAAAGTGTGCACCGGGTGGCCGTCCAAAGCACCATACTCGATAGGCTCGCGTGGGAAAACAATAAAAATGAGATCGAAAGGACCCTGATGCAAAGAATCTCGCGTGTGAGGGACGGCTATTCCATGATTTAAAGCTGTCGGCATCAACTTTTCTCTATCCAAAAGCATCTCGGATAAGATCTCCGCGTCTACGCGCAGCTTTTGCGCTATGTTTTGCGTCGTCGCCCGAATAAGCTGCTCCTTTGTCTGAGAGCTAGAATCGATAAAGACATCGCCTTGATGCACTGCGCGATAGAGCGCAAACTGCTGCGTGCCTGGGCGCGCGGCCACTTCGGTTTCGCTATTTTTATCGGATTCCTTTACAACGGGGGGGTATATCTGCTCTTCCACAAAAGGCGAAGCGCCCTGTTCTCCCAAGCGCAGCTTGCAGCGCATCATCCAATTCTCAATTTCAATGCGGCTGAAGCGATACTGGTGATTCAAGCGGTAGGCTGGAATTTTTCCATCGGACAACCAGCGGCGTATAGTTGTTTCCGACACGCTTAATAGTTCTGCAACGTCTTTGATTTTGAGATCCATAAATTATCTCCCTAGTGTCCAATTGTGAAAATCTGAGCAAAATAAGCGCACGGATTTTCACAATTAGACACTAGCATCCGCTGAAAAGTTCCGTGACTTCTGCTGGATTATATGCTTTCATCAATTTTTTTCTGCGCTCTTCGTTCTTAATCGCCATAGTCAGATGTGATAAAATTTTCAAATATTCCGTTTGCTTGTTCTCCGGCCCACCGATCATGAAGACCAGCCGCACTAAGGCGCCGTCTAGCGCATTCCACTCTATTCCTTTTTTTCTTTGAATTCCTATGGCGATGAAGAAGTCATCGTATCCTTCAAGCTTGGCATGCGGGATGGCCACTCCCAAGCCGATTCCGGTCGAAACAATCTTTTCTCTTTCCAAAATGGCATTGTAAAAAAGTTCGGCATTTTTTAACTTGCCGGCTTTATCCAAAACCGTGATGAGTTCCAGCAAGGCTTCATCGCGCGTTTCAGATTCGAGAAATACGACGAGATGCGGATCCAGATAATCGGAGATCGCCATGACCTCTCCTTTCTTGAAAAATTTCTTTAGATCGCCTATTCGAGCAATCTGATGATTAATGCGTGCCAGTATGGCCAAAACCGCCCTCTCCTCGTACTGTTGAGACTAAAGTTTCTTCCCTAACAAAATTGCCTTTTAGAACAGGGGCCACAACAATTTGCGCAATGCGCATGCCCGGAGCAATTTCAAAAACCGCTTTGCCCAAGTTGATTAAAATCACGCCTACTTCTCCGCGATAATCTGCATCGATTGTCCCCGGAGAATTTAATACA
The DNA here is from genome assembly GCA_036493355.1 of Rhabdochlamydiaceae bacterium. Lineage (GTDB taxonomy): Bacteria > Chlamydiota > Chlamydiia > Chlamydiales > Rhabdochlamydiaceae > JABDFI01. The sequence continues at coordinate 12,279 of DASXPV010000058.1, read as the reverse complement.
GTAATCCCATACTTTAGCGCAAGGCCGCTGCGCGGTCTTATCTGTATTTCATATCCCTTGGGGATCGCAAAACGCAAGCCAGTGGGGACCAAAACGATGGCGCCGGGCTCTAAAAAAATGGGCGAGGGGACATAGGCTTTGACATCCGCCCCGGCAGCGAGATCGGATGCGTAAACGGGGAGAAAATCCTTATCGGCGGCGACAATCGGTATTTCGATTTCTTCTGTCATTTTACTTCCTTCTCTTGCTTCTCGACGAGAGCCATCAGCTCTTTGAGCTTCTGGGGCACTTTATCAATAGACTGACCATAGAGAACGCGCAGAGACGCCTCTTCTTCATAGGCGCGCTCGTTGTCTGTCAAGAATTCTAAAAATTGAAACACCCTTTCCTTTAACTGATGGCGATTAATAATGCAATCAATCATTCCCTTTTCTTGTAAAAATTCCGAGCGCTGCGCACCTGGGGGCAATTTTTGGCGCATCGTTTGTTCCACGACGCGCGAACCTGCAAATCCAATGAGCGCATCGGGCTCTGCGATGATGATGTCGCCCAATGAAGCAAAAGATGCCGTCACTCCCCCTGTCGTAGGATTTGTTAGAAGAGAAATATAGGGAACCCCTTTCTCGTGTAGTTTAGCCAGCGCCGCAGATGTCTTGGCCATCTGCATCAAAGACAAAGCGGATTCCTGCATGCGGGCGCCACCCGATGCCGATACGATGAGAAGAGGCAGTCTATGCGTATACGCGTGCTCGATAATCGAGGTCAGCCTCTCGCCCACAACGGATCCCATCGAGCCGGCCATAAAAGTAAAATCTAAGACGCCTATGGCAATTTTTTTATTAAAGATAGTGCACGTCCCTGCCATGGCCGCCTCATCGCGGCCTGAATTTTTCTTCGCTTGGACAATGCGTACAGCATAGGCTTCCGTATCGGTAAACTGCAAGGGATCGAGTGATTGAAACTGAGAAAACATCTCCACAAACGTCCCCTCGTCTGCCAGCAATTGTACCCGCTGGGTTGCCGAAAGCCGATAATGGTAATCACATTTGGGACAGCAGTGCTGATTCTGCTGCAGCTCACTAGCATGGATCATCTCACTGCAGTGAGAACACTTGACCCATCCGCTATACCCATCCTTCTTCGTCGTCTGAATTTTAATTTTTGGTTTATTACGTGAAAATAAACCCATAGATTTCCTTGTAGATAAAAAGACAGTTTAACATAAAATGCAACAATCAACAACGGTGGAAATTAAATTTACTTTACAGGGATGATTATAAAACTCGCTTTGGTGGCAAAATTCGATGGTTTTTGCGCAGGTTCGTTTCTTCGCAAATAGACATACACGATTAAGTATAGGCGATTTGCAAAAAAACGCACCTGCGCGAAAAGCGCGAATTTTACCGCCAAATTGGTGTTTTGCAATTCCCTCTATATTTTAGCGTGATTAAATCTTTCTTCCACGTTCTTCCAATGCACAATTTTCCATATATTTTTTACATAATCAGCACGCACGTTTTTATATTGCAAGTAATAAGCGTGCTCCCACACGTCGATACCAAGCAGCGGAATATAGCCCAAGGTGCTTAAAGGATCTTGATTTGCACAGCTTGCCAACACCAGCCTACTCAATGCTTTATCCCAGCCCAGCCAGCCCCAACCGGAACCTTGAATTGCGACGGACAGCGCACTAAATTTTTCAATTAACTTATCCAAGGAACCAAATTCTTTTTGAATTTCATGCGCTAAAGCGCCCTGCGGAGGCTCTCCGCCACCCTTGCCCGCAGGGGCAAGATTGGTCCAAAAAATGGAATGGTTGATGTGTCCGCCTCCATTGAATTTAATCGCTTGCAGGCAAGCGGTTACGCTGGACAGATCGCCTTCGCGCTGTGTGTTAAAAAATTTTTCCAAAGCTGTGTTGAGATTCGCCACGTATCCATTGTGGTGCTTAGAGTAGTGCAGCTGCATGATTTCGCCGGAAATCACCGGTTCCAGCGCAGAAAAATCATAGGGCAAATCAGGCAATTTATAAGGATCAAAGGAACTCATAACTATCTATCCTCGTTTTTCGAATACGCACCCATGCTATGTTCTCGATTAAAATTAAATCAATAGAGAAAGGAGTGTTTAAAAAAAATGACGATTTCTGTATGCTGCTTCTAACTTTTAAGGAGTTCCCTTTATGGCAGTACCACGAAACCGCACATCGAACGCACGCAAAAACTCGCGACGCGCGCACCACGCCAAAAAACCGAAAAATGTCTCCGCATGCCCCAACTGTAAAAGCCCGCGTATGCCTCATCGCATTTGCCCTCAATGTGGATTTTATGCAGGACGCGCGGTGATCCGTGAGAGGGAAGAGTAAGAACCCCGTCTTGAAACGCGCTAACAGATGCCATATCGGCGTCGATTTGCTCGGTAGCGATGTTTCCCCGCAGGAGTTGCTGGAGGCAATTATTGCCTTTCGCAAGCAGCTCTCGCTGTCCGTTCAACTTACGCTTTTTGGAACCGAAGAGCTATTTAAGCGCGCACCTTGCGCCTCTGACAATACCGTTTTCTATCCCGTTTCAGAAGAGATCCACATGAGCGACGATCCGCTTCGCGCTATTCGCTATAAAAAACAATCCTCCCTTTATCTCGGAGTTCAGATGTTAAAGGAGGGGCATATCGATGCGATTGTCTCTGCCGGAAACACTGGAGCATTGATGGCTGCTTCCAAAGTTCTTCTTTCTCCCCTTCCACGCGTAGAGCGCCCAGCGCTGCTCACGCTGCTGCCTACGCGCAGATCCGATGTCGCCGTGCTTGACGTTGGGGCCAACACCTCCTTTAAAGCAAAACACCTCATGCAATTTGCCCTTATGGGCGTCGCCTTTCAGAAAACGCGCGGAATCTCGCTTCCCAAAGTAGGTCTGCTCAACATCGGCTCGGAAGCCAAAAAGGGAACTCCCGAATTGCGCGCAGCCTATGATTTGCTGAAAGACAGCAGCCGTGCGAGCTCTTTTGCTTTCATCGGCAACATCGAAGCGCGCGCCGTTTTTCAAGGGGATATCGATGTACTGGTGACCGACGGCTTTACGGGGAATATTCTCTTAAAAACCGCTGAGGGCATAGGTTTGGTCATTTTAGACGAACTCGAAGCGGCAACGCGACAAAAAGACCTGTCTCCGCTAAAAGCCGCGTTAGTGGAATTGCGCCATCACCTGCATTACGCGCAATACCCCGGCGCGCTGCTGTGCGGCGTTAAGGGCATCGTCATCAAATGCCACGGGACCGCGATGACGCAAAGCGTTCTCTCAAGCATAACTAGTGCAACTCGCCTTGTCGAACACCATTTTTTGGAATCGATTTGCTCGTTCTTATAGCTGCCCTTGCCCTTAGAGACTGTCGTTGAAAATTTATGGTCCGCTTTTTGCGCCTTTTCCTCTAAAATTAACTTCTTTTCCTTCGCCTAGTTAATTAACTATGTCGTGCGGAAAAGAAGTTAATTTTAGAGGAAAATCCATCAAAACTCGAACTATAAATTTTCACAGACAGCCTCTTATCTCTGCAAGATCAGCCCATCGATGGAGCTAAGTTCATCGAATTTCCTCTTGTTAATGAGCTTTCCGCCATAAAACCATTGCTGTTCGATAGGCTTGCCATCAAAGTAAAAGGTGGAAGGGCCATGCTTCATGTCGGCTTCCCAAACGATTTCCTGGCTAACTTTTTCCCCATCGATAAAATGGCGCTCGATACCGCTTTTCTCGCCATTGCGGTAGGCGATTTCGAGATACTTGACTCCGTTTTTAAAATAAAAGGCCAAACCGTGAAGCTGTCCATTTACCCATTGCTCTACGGAAAGCGGCTCGCCGTTTGCGGCAAATGTTTTCTTTTCGCCATGCAGATCGCCTCTGTGGTAAAAAGCGACCGATTCGGGTGTTCCGGATGGGTAGAACATGTCTTTTCGTATCGCATATCCCCCTTCGACAATTTCTTTGGAAAGCAGTATTCCTTCCGCATCGCGATTGATGCGCAATCCTCTTCCTTTCTCTACGCGCGCTTCCATCTCATTTGCCGTTGTATAATACTGACTGTCGACCAATTCTTCGCCTGAAAATTCTTCGACGTACATCGGTGAACCGGAAGAATACCACGCCGTTAAAGAGTAACGCGTCGGAGAAAGCTGGATCTTTTCTTTAGTCGGCATCCCTAAGAGGTTATACGCGACTTCTTTCACAAGATCACCCCAATTATAGAGATGGTAGGTCTCTATGTTCTGACTGTTAGGAAAGGTGTAGGTCATGGGGCCGTGTAAAATGCCGCTTTCATATGTCGCTGTCACGGTCACGCCATTGCTAAGGGAAGTGATGACCTGGCCAGGATATTTATTCAATTCCCATTCTTCCCTAGAAACGAGATACCCATATTTGTGTATGTAGCGCTGCGAAAGAACGTTTTCGTCCGCATTGTTTCTTTTGCATGCACAGCCGCTCAAGAGGATGCAAATAACCGCAGAGTTTGCTAATAGTAATTTTCTCATGTTAGACCTCGTCTTCTAATTCAAAAAATGCTGCAAAGTCGAAATAATGCGCGCATGTTCCCGTTCCACTGTTTCAAAAGCCAATGTTTTTTCTACATCGCGATAAAAAAAACGGAATGTCGCGTTCTTCTTATCTTTGCCTATTTGCGCACTTTTGTAAAGATCTAAAAGAATCACCCTCTCTAAAAGAGGAGAGGAAGCCGCGTGAATCGCTACAAAGAGATTCCCTATAGGCACTTCGTCCTTTAGCGTAATTGTCCAATCGCGCTCGGATCCGGGATACAAAGGAGAGTCGACAACCGCTAGCCCTATGGGAACACAACTTAAGAGAGCGTGCAAATTGCACTCTGCAAAAAGGACTCTTTGCCCAATATCAAGGGCCTCGATATAACTAAGATGCACTTCGCCCAGGATGCCTACAATCGCCTCGCCTATTTTTACATAGGCTTGACGGCCCGGATGGAAGTTGTGCACATGGGAAGGAGCAAAGTGCACGTCTGGGAGTTTAAAGCCCGAAAAGACATTTTCCACAACTCCTTTAAGATCGAAGAAGTCAAATTCCGCAGGTTTGGGATCCCAGTGATAAGGCGCGCATTTCCCTGAAAGGGCAATAGCGCACATCGCCTGTTCTTTGAACTGAGCGCCTTCTCGAAAATAGATTCTGCCTATCTCAAAGGAGGCAATGTCCTTTTGAGAATGATCGCAATTGTATTTGATCATCTGCAAAAGGCCGGGAAGCAGCGAAGAGCGCAAGACAGATTGCTCTGCGGACTTTGCATATAAAACGCTGATCGGCGCCGTTTGCGGGTGGGCGTTTTCCATGAGCATGTTTTCTTGTGCAGGGCTGATGAGATCGCAGTTGAGCACCTCTTGAAGACCTTCTCCCATCAAACGCTTGCGCATTCGAGCCTCGAAGAGAAAAAGCGGTGAAGAAGGGAGTGTCGAAGATGTGTGCAAAGGTATGCGCTTTTCGATATTGTTATATCCGTAAAGCCGAGCGATCTCTTCGATGAGATCTTCTTCGATGGAAATATCATGGCGGAATGCAGGTACGCTTACTATGAGCTCCGTTGGCCTCTCTTCTACCTCCATCCCGAGGCGCTGCAGGTATTCCGAGGCTTCGCGCAGACTGACTGCTGTTCCCAAAAGCGCATTGACGCGGGCGATGCGACAAGCGATTTTTTTAGGGTGAAACTCATGCACCTTTTGATCGACGATTCCGCGAGCCACGCTTCCTCCCGCAGCTTTTTGGAGTAGATATGCGGCGTAATTGAGTGCCTCGATGACACCATTGGGATCGATGCCTTTTTCAAAGCGCTGCGCAGCCTCCGTGCGCAAATTAAGCCACTTGCTGCTCTTGCGAATTCCTTGCGCCGTAAAATATGCCGATTCGATTAATACCGCTCGCGTCTGATCGTTCACCGCAGAACTCTTTCCACCCATAATTCCGGCAAAGGCAAGCGGCTTTTCCGCATCGCAAATCAGAAGCGATTCCGGAGGGATGGCGAGCACGGCGTCATCCAGCGTCTGCAGCTCGGAGTACGCCGTTTGCGAATTCACAACGATAGTTTTTTGCGCTATTTGATCGTAATCGAAAAAGTGCAGCGGCTGGCCGTATTCCAACATCACGAGATTGCTCACGTCGACGACATTGCTGATGCTGCGCATTCCGCATTGCTCCAGGCGCTTTTTTAACCATTCAGGCGAAGGTCCCACGCGTATGCCCTCGATGATGCGGCAGGCGTAGCGCAGGCACTGCTTGCGATCGATCAAGGTAACCTGGATCTTCTTTTCTATTGCGTCGCCCTCTTCCACTAAGGAGAAGGAGGGTTTTTTCAAGGGAATGGCGAGAAGGGCTGACAACTCTCGCGCTAATCCGTAAATGCTCATGCAGTGCCCGAGATTGGGCGTAAGAGCCACATCCAGCACCGTCTCAGCGCCATCATGTGCGATTCCCTCCATTTCTATCCCCGCAAGAGTCAAAACTTCCCCAAGCTCCTGTGCGGAAAGAGTAAAATCCAAATATTCCTTTAACCAACTAATAGGGACTTTCATAAAAGAGCAAAAAATTTTATCATTCAGGTTACTATAGCAAAAATTAGATAATCCGGGAACGACAAAATGACTCTGCGAACTCCTGAAAATCCCTGGGTGCGAAAGACGCGTTTTCTCACACAAATTCTGATCTTAAGCGGTACGCTGAATATTGGACTTTTGGCGACATTCATCTACGTCGTCCTTAAAGAAAAACATGAATCTTACGCCATTGAGCTCAAACCTGTAAAGCAAGAGCAGCCGCCCCACAAAGAACTCACCAATGCCCAAATACTCAAGGCCTACTCCTTGCTGCCCTATCAGGAATTGCTTTTGCGCCTCGAAAACAAAGAACTTATCGAAGAGGGCTTGTGCAAACGCGATCTGGCGTTAAGCTGCCTGTGCGCCTTTCACCACTTTAATTTGGAAAAAGCCCTTAGCGGTGCCGTTTTGCAAAAGAGAAGCCTTCCCTTTACCAATGCAGGCGGGGAAGAAAAAATTGAGATTCCCGTCTTCCCCGGGCTATCCGACGATCAGTTTCTTGCCCTATCTTATTATGCCAAAACCGAAAAGTGGCCCTTGACGAGCCAAGGCTTATTTTACGAGCTTAAGCGCTCACCGCTTCCCTATGACCCCTCTCTGGTCGACTCCTTTTGCCACTCCGCGGAGTTTGAGACCATGCAAACTCTTTTTTCCAAGACAGGCCTTCCCCTTTCGCAAGACACTTTGATCCGTCTGCTCTGCGAAGGCGAGTGGAAAACCCTCATCGATTTTATTCAAGCCCAGCGCTTTGCCCTCGATCTTTCAGTGGAAAGCAGGCGCTCTTTTTTATTCGGCCTGCTCGATTGCAGGTCAGCGCTGGCAGCTAAGCTCCTTTTGGAAACAGACTTGGAATTCGTCTTCAAGCGCTGCGATGATGCGCATTTTCTCACTCTGCTCGACTTAGCCGATCCTCTCTCTCCCCATTTGCTTCTGTGTGCAAAAGGACTGCTCGCCTCGCCGCGCACGGATGTCGTCTGGAAGCGCGTTGCCGAAATCCTGTACGCATCCGCCGAAGAAAAAATCCCTGAGCCGTTTGATCACAATGCCGCTCTGAAACGCTTTTTCCCGCAACCCATCGCAGAAGCCGCCGCTCCTCAAATAGTTCCTGCTCCTGAACAGCAATCCGCGGTTTTCAAGAATCCCAAGAAGATGTACATAGTAGAAAATGGCGACAGCCTCTGGAAAATTTCCCGCAAGTTTCACGTGAGCATCGAGGAAATCATGCGGGCCAACCACCTGGAAAGCGAAAGGCTGCGCCCGGGCAAACAACTAGAAATTCCCGTTAAGCACGGAGACAATTAAAGGAGATATTCCATGAAAACCCAGTTAAAAATAGCATGCGCATTTTTTGTACTGTTCGCGTTTGTCACTACAAGTCTTGTACTGGCATCCTGTCCCTGCAGAAAAAGAAAGACCGTTGAACAGATCCTTTAAAATTTACGGCACAGGATCATGGCCGCCGGGGTGCCAAGGGTGGCACTTGCCGATGCGCTTGAGAATGAGCCAAATGCCTTTGAAACATCCATACTTACGCAGGGCGTGCAGCGCATACTCGGAGCAGTGCGGGTGAAACCGGCAGCACTCCCCGAGCAGGGGACTTATCGTATATTGGTAGAGGCGGATCAAGCCTAAAAAAATAAATTTCATTCAGAATTAAGGTATTTGTTTTCGGATAGGAAAATTTTACCATTTTTGCCTTTTTTATTCCAGCCATTCATTAAGTGCAACTTCTTGAGGTTCAGGAAGTAGGGTTAAAGGAATGTTTTTCTCTTCTGCATTGTTCAAGGAATTCCACTCTTCATCCTCTTGTGCCTGTGCAACTTGATCTTCCAACAGATTTTCTTCCTCCTTTTGCGTACACGAAAAGAAGCACAAGGGCAGCAAAAAAATAAAAAAGCGCAGACACTTCATTATGAGCCTTTTGTTTTGCTTATTTTAAAAAGATATCAGTTGATTTGCAAATAGATCCCTCGCGTTGGCACGTTTCTCGCATCATAAAATAAGTACCAAATCAATTAATGGGGGTAATTATGTCGGATAAGGAAACGCTTCAAAAGAGAGTTTCGGAGCTGGAATTTATGAATGATCAACTCCTTTCAGAGATTCGCTACCTGGACGACTTGATGCGAGAGATCGGCTTTGAAGACGGCCTCAAGACGCTAAAAGTCGCCGCCCATGAAATATTAGAGCAAGACCGGCGCGGATCACTCGATAATTAGTTGAACCAGATCATCTAAAGAAAGCGCTTCCATAGCATCGTTTTCTTCGAATAACCCTTTCGATAGGTTTAACTTATGTTCTTTAAGGTGCATCATCTTCTCTTCAATGCTCAAAGCGGTGATGTATCTGCGCGCGATCACGGCCTGCGTCCTACCCACGCGGTGAGCGCGATCGATCGCTTGCTGCTCCACAGCGGCATTCCACCACGGATCGAGAAGGAAAACGTAATCTGCAGCGGTGAGGTTCAACCCCACTCCCCCTGCTTTAAGGCTAATGAGAAAGATCGAGATATCGGCATCCTCTTGAAATTGCTTAACGATAGATTCGCGGTCTTTTGTCCCTCCATCTAAATACACAAAGCTCCAGCCCTTATTCGCGACCTCCCGGCGAATGAGGTGGAGCATTGTGGTGAATTGGCTATAGATGATCACTTTTTTTCCCTCTTCGATCACTTCTTGCAGATCGCAAAACAGCCGTTCGCACTTGCCACTTAAAGCAAAAAGATCGCCCTCGCCTCCTTTTTCCATCAGCCAGGGATGGGCGCATAGCTGCCTCAAGCGCAGTATCGCTTCGAGAATTTCCATTCGATGAGCAGACGCTCCGTCCAAGGCAACTTTTTTAATCACGCCCGCTTTCGCATGGCACAGCCAATGTTCGTAGCGTTCGCGCTGCCCCTGAGTCATGTCGACCCAAATGACCTGCTCTATTTTAGGAGGTAGTTGAGATAGGACGTCCTGTTTTTTTCTCCTCAAGAGGAAAGGGCGGATTTTGCGTTTTACTTGCTGCAAATACCGACCATCGCTGCTAGAGGCACTTATCGCAGCATGGAAAGCAGAGCGCTCTCCTATAAGTCCTGGAAGTAAAAAGTGAAATAAAGACCACAAATCCTGCAGGCGATTTTCAATGGGCGTTCCCGTTATGGCCAGGCGCATCTGGGCACGCAGGGAAAAGGCGATTTGCGCAATCTGGCTGTCGGGATTCTTTATCGTTTGGGCCTCGTCCAATACCACCACGCAAAAATCAAGCTCTTTAAGCGCTAGTGCCTCCTGACGCAAAATGGCGTAAGATGTCAGGATAATGTGAGGTTTGTCCAACTCTGCGCATTCCAGCCTCCCACTTCCCGCGTGAACATGGATGGGACAAGAGGGCAAGAAGCGCTCGAACTCCCTTTTCCAGTTGAAAAGCAGCGACGTGGGCACGACGATCAAACTGGGTCCCGTCAGCTGCAGCTGGGAAAAAAATGCCACGACCTGAACAGTTTTTCCCAACCCCATTTCATCTGCCAAAAGCCCCCCGCAACGCCCCGCGTGCACAAATTCCAGCCATTTCAATCCTTCTTGCTGATAAGCAAAGAGTTCCCCCTGGAATTTTTCCGAGACGGCGCCCAAAGCCGCCTGCCACCCGAGAGGAAGAGAGCGAAAAAGCTCTCCGTAATTGTCGGCCTGTTCTTTTTGCGGAGCAAATAGAGAGCAGAGCTGTCCCACGCTCTGCCTTTTAAAAGCTATCGCATCAGAAACCACTTCATATTCAGTCAAGTCTTCCCATTTATTTTTGCTTTCACAATCGATGAGGCCCACCGTTGTCGGCGATAGGTCGATGAACCTGTCTTTGCGCGTGAAGGCTCCGACGAGATCTTTCAAGTCCACACTGTGCGCATCATAGTGGACTTTGCCCCGAATGAGAATGTGCTCCCCTAAAGCCTGCGCTGCAATCTCTTCGCCTTTTTGCCGCAAAAGCTGGCGGTTGCGAAAATCAAAGATCTTCCAGCCGATGTCGAGAAGAAAGGTAAGGCTTTTGCTCACTTTATCCAGCGGGCAGTAGTAGTGGGAGGCATCCACCACTTTTTTTATAAAATCTGTTTCGAGAAGGTCCTTCTCCCAGCCCTTCTCGCTCTCGAAATTGCGCCAGGTTGCCTTTTTGGGATCGTGCGCAGCGATTTTCCCATACGTTCCATAATCCAACCATAGATCTGCAAAGGCGCCGTGGCGATCGTTAAGCACGAGAAAGGGAATAGGCTCTTCTAGAGCTTTTTTCACGACAATCTCTTCCTTTCCTATCCAAACCAAGGAAGGAAACTCCTCTTCTCTTACTGCCTGCATAAACTCTGTTAAGGAAGGCCCCTCGAGCAGGGATGATTTAGGATAGATTAAATCCAACCACGCGTGATCGCACCTGCTCGCGAGGGGATGGATGATGCGATTTTTTATAGCCCATCCTGCTTCTGCGGCAAAAACCCATTCGCAATCCGTCAAAGGACCACAACGCTCTCCTTGGCGCCATTTGCCCGTAAGAGAGAGACTTTGCCCTTTTTTTTCCGCCTCAATGTAAATTTCAAGTGCGACAAAGGGATCTACGACTACCTTTTGCCCGCGCCATAACACGCGCCCTGTGCTTCCTAATGCCTTTAGCGCTGTAAAGGAGCGCTCGGCGCTCACATGAAATAAAGAAAAAGCGTCTGCTTTGCCCTGCGAAAAGCGCTTTTCCTCTTTTATCAGCATGTCCAACGCCTCTCTTTCGCTCTCCTTTTGCGCGCATTTCATTAGGGCCGCAGTCGATAAGGGCGAGCTCTTTTCTAAAGAAATAATTAAATAAGTGGCTTTGCCGCAGCATTGCGCGTCGAGGGAATAAGAGAGTGCTGTCATCCTGTTTGACTTTTTGTTATAGTATAACCATGCATGAGAAATTGAAAATTTGGAACTCCTCTACCTCGTGGCAAGACGCTGAAGCGCTTTGGGAAAAGGGGGCGCAGGAAGCTTGCGAAAAAAAGAGCATCAAACGCCTTTCGACGCTTCCCTTTATGCCCGGAATCGCAGAAAAACACCTTTTGTTCAAAAGCCTTCTCTATCTGATCAAACATGATACGCACAGCCTCTTTCCCCGCTATGTTTTTAAACACCCATTTAAGTATGCGGCGCGCTGGCTCTTTTCCCTTGCGAAAAAAAAATCGCACACGCGCGAAGGGGATTTCTTTTTCTACAACCTGCGCAGCGTTGAGGACTTTCAGAAGGAGCTCCTCGCTCAGGATGCGCTTTTGGTCGTTGGGTTTTCCTATTGCCACAAACCCTTTGAATGCCCCTCGGGCCGCTTTACAGACCACTGCCAACACGATGCTGAGCATCCTGTCTGCCGCCAGTGCTTCATCGGCAAGGCCATGCACGCCTTGCCGCAAAAAGAATACTACTTTCCCTTGTTTATCCCCACTGTGCACTATATCGGCGAAAAAATGTTCGAGCTCAGCGAACGTTTTCCACGCAAAAAAATCTTCTTTCTCATCACCGCATGTGAAATGACTTTAGAGATGTTCGGCAGTTGGGGAAACATGCTCGGCCTGCGCGGCATCGGCGTGCGCTTAGACGGCAGGATATGCAACACCATGAAAGCGTTTGAACTCTCCGAGCGCGGTATCAAACCGGGCCTTACCGTCGTGCTCGAGCCCACCCAAAAACGCATGCTCGACATCATCC